>JANPCW010000493.1:0-11979 GCA_031431155.1 Janthinobacterium sp.
TGGTGATCTTCATTTTCACCGGCCTATGGTTCGAGTATTACTGCCTGCAGGCGCTGGCCGATCAGCGGCGCACTGGCGGGCAAGCGCTGTAATACTTTTTCCGTATGACTGGCCGAAAAAACAATCGTTCTACATATCACAGGGATGGACTTATGGCGACTGGACTCACTATCGGACTCATCATCATCGGTGATGAAATCCTGTCGGGCAAACGGGCCGACCAGCACTTCCCGAAAGTGATCGAGCTGCTCGCCGCGCGCGGCCTGCAATTGGCGTGGGCTCAATTTCTGGGCGACGATCCGGCCCGCATCACGGCCACCCTCAAGCGCACTTTTGCCAGCGGCGACGTGGTGTTTTCGTGCGGCGGGATCGGGGCCACGCCGGATGATCGCACCCGCCAATGCGCGGCCGGCGCGCTCGGAGTGCCGCTGGTGCTGCACCCTGAGGGCAAGCTCAATATCGAGCAGCGCATCAGCGAGGTGGCGCGCGAAGCCGGCAAGACGGCGGACCTGAAGACGCCCGAGAATCTGCAGCGCCTGAAAATGGCCGAGTTCCCGCAGGGCGCCGGACTGATCCCCAATCCCTATAACAAGGTGTCAGGCTTTAGTGTCGGGACCCACCACTTCGTGCCCGGTTTTCCGGTGATGGCCTGGCCGATGATCGAATGGGTGCTCGACCATCATTATGCGCACCTGTTTCACCGCGAAGTGCGCACCGAGCAATCGGTGATCGTGTTTGAGACCGCCGAGTCGGACTTGACGCCGCTGATGGAAGCGATCGAGGCCCGTTTCGAGCAGGTCAAGGTATTTAGCCTGCCCAGCGTGGGCGACACCCGGACGCGGCGCCACATCGAACTCGGCGTCAAGGGAGAGCCGGGCCAGACCGCCGCCGCGCTGGCCATGCTGGTGGCCGAGCTCGAGCGCATGATGGTGGAGTACCGGCCAAGCTGAGCCGCCAAGATTAGCTCTTTTATAAGCTGCGCAGTATCGACTGTTGAGGGGGACGCCGGCGGCGTTGTTTTTTTGCGAAAAATCACGTGTAACTAGACTTTTTGTCTTGATCGTACCGTTGTGAGCGCGCCGATGTGGTGCAATGGTAGCGTGGCGCGGGAACCTCTGGGCGCCACATTTCGACCACACTTTGCGCGATGCTGTAGTCGGCGCTGCAGCTTCGTTGGACCATTGAATATCCGTTTGACCGGTTGAGCAACCATGTTAAGTAATCTTCGTATCCGCCGGCCCCGAATGATGGTTCGCGCCGTCCGCAAAATGCGCGCCAGGGTCGCCTTCATCGGCGCCGGCCGCACCCCCAATGTCCCGTCCATGCCACGCAGCTTGCAGCTCGTCCCGGCGCGTGATGCGTCCCATGCCGACGTCGATGCCGATTCCGGCTCGGCCCCCGACATGCCGGCTGCCGCCCGCAAGCGCCGTGGTCCGCGCTGGGTGCTTATCGGCTTGATCCTGGTGTTGCTCTCGTTCGCCGCCTGGTGGGCCTGGCAGGAAACCCGTACCTACGAAATGCAGGCGCAGTTTTTTGCCAAGTTGGCGAAAAAACTCACCTACAAGGTCGAGCCCGGCCCCAGTTCCTCGATCCGCTTCCCACACGACAGCCCGTACGACGAGCGCCTCGGTTATGCCAACCTGCCGGACTTTCTGACCCGGCTGCAGGCCAGGGATTACGCGATTGCCGCGCAGGCGCGCATCTCGCCCAAGATGGCGGAAATGGCAGACCGTGGTTATTTCGCCACCTACCGCGAAAAGACCACGGTCGGCCTGTCGATTTCCGATTGCCGCCGCCAGCCGCTGTTTACGGCGGGCTATCCCGAACGGTTTTATACTGGCTTTGCGGATGCGCCGCTCATCCTGATCAACAGCCTGCTGTTCATTGAAAACCGGGAGCTGCTCGACACCAAGTACCCGAAGCGCAACCCCGCGATCGAGTGGGACCGCTTGAGCAAGGCGATTCTGGACAAGTCGATCAACAAGATCGGCGGCGGCCACCGCTCGCCCGGCGGCAGCACGCTTGCGACCCAGATTGAAAAGTACCGCCATTCCCCGGAGGGGCGCACCAGTTCGTTGTCCGAGAAGCTGCGCCAAATGGTGTCGGCCTCCCTGCGCGCCTACCAGGGCGGCGAAGACACGACGACCGTGCGGCGTCAGATCGTGGTCGACTATTTGAACTCGGTGCCGCTGTCGGCCAAGCCTGGCTATGGCGAGGTCAACGGCATCGGTGATGGGATGTGGGTGTGGTACGGGCGCGATTTCCGCGAGATCAACCAAGCCTTGAAGGGTAATTTGGATCAACCGGGCAGCGCATTGGCCTACAAGCAGGCACTGAGCCTCTTGATCGCGCAGCGGCGCCCCTCGCATTACCTCGATGAAGGTGGCGCCGATCTGGAGCAGTTGACCAATAGCCACCTGCGCGTGCTCGCGCAATCGGGCGTGATTCCGGCTGCGCTGCGCGACGCCGCGCTCAAAGTGAAGCTGCAGCCCACTGGCAACACCGGCAAAGCCGGCAACACCGCCGCGCCGGCCGATTCCTTCGTAACCCGCAAGGCAACCAACGCCGTGCGCACTCATCTGGCGGGCCTGCTGGGCGACGCACGGCTGTACAACCTTGACCGGCTCGACCTGTCAGTGGTCAGCACGCTGGACGCCGAGGCCCAAAAAGCGGTCACGGCGGTACTGCGCAATTTGCGTGACCCTGAAATGGCCAAGGCGGCAGGACTGACCGGCAAGGGGATGCTCGGCAACGGCGACCCGGCCAACGTCGTCTACAGTTTCACCTTGCTTGAAAAGGGCGCGAACGCCAATTATCTGCGCTTGCAAACGGACAACTTCGATCAGCCGCTCGACATCAACGATGGCGCCAAGCTCGACCTCGGATCGACCGCCAAGCTGCGCACCCTGGTCACCTATCTGGACATCGTGGCCCAGTTGCACAAGCGCTTTGGCGCGCTTGACAAGGTTGCGCTCGGCAAGGTCGTGATCGATCCGAAAGATCATCTGTCGCACTGGGCGATCGCGTATTTCCAAGGCGGCGGCGCGCGCGACTTGCCGGCCATGCTGAACGCGGCCATGGAGCGCAAGTACTCGGCCAACACGGGCGAGGGTTTCTTTACCGGCGGCGGCTTGCATTATTTCGGCAACTTCAAGAAAGAGGACAATCTGCGCATCCTGACCGTGCGCGAATCGCTGCGCAACTCGGTGAACCTGCCGTTCGTACGCCTGATGCGTGATGTGGTGTATTTCTACATGTTCCAGACGCCGGGCTCGTCGGCGACCTTGCTGGCCGACGCGAACAATCCGCGCCGCGCCGAGTATCTGAGCCGCTTCGCCGACCGCGAAGGGCGCGAATTCCTGCGCCGCTTCTATGCAAAATACAAGGGCAAGACGGCGCGCGAAGCCGAGACCGCCCTGCTGGCCAGTTTGCGCCCGACGCCGCTGCGGCTGGCCAATGTGCACCGCACCATTGCGCCCGAGGCAACACCGGCCCAGTTCGAGGCCTTCCTGAATCAAAATCTGGCCTCGAAAAACGAGGTCAACAGCGAGCGCGCGGCCAAGATGTATCAGCAATACTCGCCCGGCAACATGTCGCTGGCGGACCGAGGTTACCTGGCGACCATCCATCCGCTCGAATTGTGGATGGTCGGCTTCCTGCGCAAGAACGAGGGCGCGACCCTGACCCAGGTGGTGGCCGCCAGCACCAAGGAGCGCCAGATGGTCTATGAGTGGCTGTTCAAGACTCATCGCAAGCATGCGCAGGATAAACGGATCGCTGGCTTGTTGGAAGTCGAAGGTTTCCTGGAAATCCATCGCCAATGGAAGCGCATGGGTTACCCGTTCGAGTCGCTGACCCCGTCCTACGCCAGCGCGCTGGGCGCTTCGGCCGACCGGCCGGCTGCGCTGGCCGAATTGATGGGCATTATCGTCAACGGCGGCGTGCGCAAACCGAGCCAGCGCATTAACTCGTTGCATTTTGCGGCCGGCACGCCCTACGAAACCCTGCTCAAGCACAGCTCGCACGGCGCCGGCGAGCAGGTGCTGGCGCCGGAAGTGGCGCGCGTGGTGGCCGATGCCGTGCGCGACGTGGTGGCGCAAGGCACTGCCAAGCGGGCGCGGGCCGCCTTCGTGGGCCGTGATGGCGTCAACATTCCGGTGGGCGGCAAGACTGGTACCGGCGACCAGCGGTTCGATGTCTATGGTGCCGGCGGGCGTCTGATCGAGTCGCGCTTCGTGAACCGTTCGGCCACCTTTGTGTTCAATATCGGTGAGCGCTTTTTCGGCAGCATGACGGCCTATGTACACGGGCCGCAGGCAGAAAAATACGACTTTACCAGCGCCTTGCCGGTGCAGTTGCTGACGGTGCTGGCGCCAAGCCTGATGCCGCTGGTCGAGACGCCGGCCGGCAGCGGCGCGGCGCCCCAATGCGGTAATTGAGGCTGCACCTGACGCAGTTGCAACCTTAGCTGCACCGTTAGTTTCATCGTTCGCTTGCATAGTTCGGCAATTGTTGGCATGGTATCAAGCTATGAAACCGATGCGCCGGACAATGTCGAAAATTTTGAAGTTCACCCAGTTCTCCGTGCGCGACCTGTTCGCCACGGGGGGCCCCACCGTGCTGGCGATCGCGGCCTTTTGCGCGATCGCTTACTGGCTGGTCGACCCGACGCCGCCGCGCCGGGTCACGCTGTCGACCGGCCAGGAAAACAGCGCCTATGAAGAATTCGGCAAGAAATACGCGGCCGCGCTCGCCAAGCAAAAAATCCGCGTCACGCTCACGCCTTCGCTGGGGTCGCAAGAAAACCTGGATCGCTTGAAGCGGGGTGGGGTTGACATCGCCTTCGTGCAAAGCGGCTCGACCGAGCAAGCCGACGCCGAGCGCAACGGCCTGGTGTCGCTGGGCAGCCTGTTTACCGAGCCGCTCTGGCTGTTCCTGCGTGACACCAGAGAGATCTCCCAGCTGACCCAGCTCAAGGGCTTGAAAATCAACCTCGGGCCGGAAGGCACCGGGGTGCCGCGCCTGTTCAAGCAGGTGCTGTCGGTCAATGGCGTCGAACCGGCCGAGCTGGCGATCGGCGCGCTGGAAAATACGCCGGCCACGGTGGAATTGCTGGAGGGGCGTATCGATGGCCTGGTCTTCAGTTCGGCGCCGGAAGCGCCGCTGATCCAGATGCTGCTGCAAACGCCGGGCATCCGGCTGTTCAATTTCGCCCAGGCCGAAGCCTACACGCGGCGCTTGCCGTTCCTGTCGCATGTGGTGCTGCCGCGCGGGATCGTCGACCTGGGGCGCGACCTGCCGGCCCAGGATTATCAGCTGATCGCGCCGACGGCCACCCTGGTGGCGCGCGCCGACCTGCATCCGGCGCTGACCGATTTGTTCGTGCAGGCCGCGGCCGAGATCCACGGCGGCACAGGCTGGTTCCAGCAACAGGGGCAGTTCCCATCGGCGCGCTACACCGAGATTCCGGTCGCGCCGGAAGCGGCCAAGTTTTACAAGGACGGCTCGCCGCTGCTGCAACGCTACATGAGTTTTTGGCTGGCCAATTTCTTTGACCGGATGTGGGTGCTGGTGGTGGCGCTTGGCGCCCTGATCCTGCCGCTGTCACGCGTGGTGCCGCCGCTGTACGTATGGCGGATCCGCTCGCGCGTGTATCGGTGGTATGGCCAGTTGCGCTCGGTCGAACAGGCACTGGAGGAAGCGCAAGCGCTCGATGCCACCTTGCGCGGCGACATTTACGGCGCCCAGCTCAAGCGCCTCAACGAAATCGAAGAGCTGGTCAACCAGATTTCAATTCCGCTCTCGTTTGCCGATGGTTTATATGGGCTGCGCAGCCACATCAATTTTGTCCGGCAACGCGTGCTCGGCTTGCAGCAGGGCGATCCAGCGGCCGTTCTCCGATAAATGTACGCATGGTTACAAATACTTTCACCTGAAACCATTCCATGGCTTTACACACCGCACCGCTGAGCTTACTCTACCGATACACCATATGTTTGCCAATAAAGAGAAGGTCAGAACAGCCATGAATCCACCGTCAAATCACCCATTACGCACTTCCATGCTGACCCGCGGCGCGCTATGCGCCGTGCTCATTGCCGTGCTGGGCGTAGCGCCAATTGCTGCCCAGGCGACACAGTCCCATCATTCAACGCGCGCATCCGCTTGCCAGCGCTGCGGAAAAGTCATATCGAGCCACACCTACCAGCGGCCGGCCGCGCAAGGCAGCGGCTTGGGCATCGCTACCGGCGCCGTCGTCGGTGGCCTGCTCGGTAACCAGGTGGGCGGGGGCAATGGCCGCACGTTGGCAACGGTGGCCGGCGCCGTCGGCGGCGGCTATGCCGGCAACGTGATTGAAAAGCGCGCGCGTTCGACCACGGTGACAAGTGTGCGGGTCCGGATGAACAACGGTTCGATTCGCACCTTCACTGAATCGGGAAACAGCCGGCGCTATTCGGGCCAGTCCGTCAGGGTCGTCAACGGGGCGTTGAGAGCACGCGGCTAGCCGCGGCGTTCACGCGCAGCGAACTATGATCTGACGGTTTCTTGATGAATCCGTCGATCCGGATTAGTTGGAATGTGCGGCCGGTCCCCGCGCTTACGCCCCCAGCCACGGCAGGCCCGCTGTGCACCAGCCCGCCACTGTCTTGCGATGTCCGCTGCCATCCTTGTCGCCTTCGAAGCCGTCCAGTATATTGAAGCAATGCCGGTAACCGTTCTCGGTCGCCAGCTTTGCGGCATGACGCGAGCGCACGCCTGAGCGACATAGAAACAATAATATATCGTGCTTCTCGGCGACTGCGGCCAACTGTTCAAGAAATTCGGGATTCGGTGCGCCACCGGGATAGGTGTTCCATTGGACCGCAGCATGCTGCCGATCCGTAATGGCGACCCGGCCCACCCAGTCGCGCTCGGCATTGGTGCGCACATCGACCAGCTTGGCGCCGGGCTCCAGCGTGAGCAGGGCGTAGGCTTCCTGTGGCGTGACGGATCCGGCAAAAGGCAGGTTCGGGTCGCGTTGGCTCGCCAGGTGAAGAATGTCGGTGACGGTGCTCATGGTAATTCCACGGAAACGTTAATAGAGTAATTATAGAGCCGGAACCGCGGGCAAAGCTTGCTCGGTCGCACATGCACCGAGACGGTGCGTTTTCCTGTGCTGCAGAGTAAATGCACTAAGTTGGTGCATTCATAAAACGCATGCACCACTTTGGGGTACTATTGCCCGCGCGCAGATTTTGTTCAAATGTGCACGCGGGCGCAAGCCGTTCTGATGTCGTGTCGTCACAGGCGGCGCACCATCATCGCGTTTTGCTTCAGCCGCTGGCATGGAATCTGCTATGATTTGATGTGAGTTTTGGTCGCGCATCAGTCGTGCCGCATCAGCAGCCCAGACGCACTTGGTCGGCTCACCCCCTCATTCATTCAGGAGATACGCATGGCAATGACAGCTGCAGAAGTGTTGAAAATGGCAAAAGACAACGAAGTCAAGTTCGTTGATTTCCGCTTTTCCGATACCCGTGGTAAAGAACAACACGTAACGGTCCCGGTCTCGCATTTCGACATGGACAAGTTCGAGGCCGGTCACGCCTTCGACGGTTCGTCGGTCGCGGGCTGGAAGGGTATTGAATCGTCCGACATGCTTTTGTTTCCGGACCCAAATACGGCGAACATCGATCCATTCATGGAAGAAACCACGCTGTTCATGCAGTGCGACGTGATCGAGCCTGCCGACGGCAAGGGTTACGACCGCGATCCACGCTCGATCGCCAAGCGCGCCGAAGCCTACCTGAAATCGTCCGGCATGGGCGACACCGCCTATTTCGGCCCTGAGCCGGAATTTTTCATCTTCGACAGCGTGCGCTGGAAGATCGACATGTCCGGCTGTTTCGTCAAGATCGATTCGGACGAGGCCTCCTGGTCGACCGACGCCAAGAGCGAAGGCGGCAATAGCGGCCATCGTCCAACCGTCAAGGGCGGCTATTTCCCAGTGCCGCCGGTCGACAGTTTCCAGGACATGCGTTCGGAAATGTGTCTGATCCTGGAAGCGATGGGAATCCCGGTCGAAGTGCATCACCATGAAGTGGCCGGCGCCGGCCAGAATGAAATCGGCACCCGCTTCTCGACCCTGGTCGAGCGCGCCGACTGGACTCAGAACATGAAATACGTGGTCTGGAACGTGGCCCACAGCTATGGCAAGACCGCCACCTTCATGCCTAAGCCTATCGTTGGCGACAACGGTTCCGGCATGCATGTGCACCAATCCGTATGGAAAGACGGCCAGAACCTGTTCGCCGGCGACGGTTATGCCGGCCTGTCCGATTTCGCGCTGTACTACATCGGCGGCATCATCAAGCATGCCAAGGCGCTCAATGCGATCACCAATCCTGGTACCAACTCGTACAAGCGCCTGGTGCCGCACTATGAAGCGCCGGTCAAGCTGGCGTACTCGGCCCGCAACCGTTCGGCGTCGATCCGGATTCCGCACGTGGCCAACCCGAAGGGCCGCCGGGTCGAAGCGCGCTTCCCCGATCCACTGGCCAACCCTTACCTGTGCTTTGCCGCATTGCTGATGGCCGGCCTGGACGGCGTTGCCAACAAGATCCATCCAGGCGAGGCAGCATCGAAAGACTTGTACCATCTGCCGCCGGAAGAAGACGCGCTGATCCCGACCGTGTGCGCATCGCTGGAAGAAGCGCTCGAATCGCTCGACAAGGACCGCGAGTTCCTGACCCGCGGCGGCGTCTTTAGCGACAGCATGATCGACGCTTACCTCGAACTGAAAATGCAGGACGTGCAGCGCATGCGCATGACGACCCACCCGGTCGAATTCGATATGTACTATTCGTTGTAAGGTCTTGCCGGCGCATGCTAAACGCGCTGGCCGAAAAGTGTAAGAAGTGTAAAAAACGCGAGGAGAGCAACAGCTTTCTTCGCGTTTTTTTTGGGATGTTGTATATTCGTGGCGGAGCAGTTTTTACGGTTGGATCGGTTGTGCTTGAAAGTGGATGGGAATGACAACAAGGTATTTCAGTAACAGTGTGCGCGGTGTACTATTTTTGCTGACGCTGTGGCTCGGACTGGGCGCACCTGCGCCAGCGCGGGCCGACGGGAAAATTTATTTATGCATCAATCAGGACGGTCAAAAGGAGTTGACGGATACCGCCAAGCGCAGTGGTTGCAAAGTGCTCGATCTGCCCACTGCGATTCTCGCGCCGCCTAAGCGGGTCGGGCCCGTAGCGCGTGCCGCGGCGCCAGCGGTTACAACCCCGGCGCCGACCAACTTTCCTAAAGTCGATAACAGCCAGCAAAAGGCACGCGACAACGACCGTCGCCAAATCCTGGTCGATGAGCTCAACAGCGAAGAGCAACGACTGGGCGACTTGAAGAAGGAATTCAATAATGGCGAGCCGGAGCGCTCCGGCAGCGAAAAAAATCAGGTCAAATATCAGGAGCGTGTGGCGCTCATGAAAGACAATATCGGGCGTGCGGGAAAAAATATCGAGGCGCTGAAACGCGAGATCGCGAACGTTCGATGAGCCAGCCGTCCACTCCCGAAGCACTGGCCGGCCTCGACCTGCTGGCCTCGGCCGTGATCCTGCTCGACTGCGACGGGCACATCAGCTACGCCAACGCCGCCGCCGAAAATTTGCTGGAGAGCTCGCTGAAAGCGTTGTCGCGCCAGACGCTCGGCACATTATTTGCGAATGGCGACGAGCTTGCTTACTTTTGCAACCAGGCACAGCAGCACAAGTTCGCCGACTTGCGCCAGGATCTGACGCTGGAGCGAGTCGGGCGTGAGCCCTTGCACGTGCACAGCATCATCAGCGCGCTGGACGATCCGGCCAGGCCGGTCTTGATCGAGCTGCGCGAAAACGTGCAGCAGCTCAAACTGGACCGGGAAGAACGGATCCTCGACCAGAGCCAGATCAACAAGGAGCTGGTGCGCAACCTGGCCCATGAAATCAAGAACCCGCTGGGCGGCATCCGCGGCGCGGCCCAGTTGCTGGAACTGGAACTGCCGGCGCGCCACTTGACCCAGCTGCGCGAATATACCCAAGTCATCATCAAAGAAGCGGACCGGCTGCAAACCCTGGTCGACCGCTTGCTCGCGCCGCACCGTCGCCCGCATATCGTGGGCGACGTGAACATTCATGAAGTGTGCGAGCGCGTGCGCAGCCTGATCCTGGCCCAGTTCCCGGACGGCCTGGCGATCCGGCGCGACTATGACGCCTCGATCCCCGAGTTCCGGGGCGACAAGGAGCAACTGATTCAGACCGTGCTCAACATCGCCCTCAACGCCGCGCAGGCTCTGACCGAGCGGATCGCGGCCGGCGATGCCGAGCTGGTGTTCAAGACCAGGGTGGCGCGCCAGGTCACGCTGGCCAAGGTGCGTTACGGGCTGGCATTAGACTTGCATATCATCGACAATGGACCGGGCATCTCGCCCCAGATCCGTGACCGCATTTTCTACCCGCTGGTATCGGGACGAGAGGGTGGAAGCGGGCTGGGGCTGACACTGGCGCAAACTTTCGTGCAGCAGCATATGGGCGTGATCGAGTGCGAGAGCCGGCCAGGGTGTACCGACTTCAGGATCTTGCTGCCGCTTCCCTGAGTTCGTGCGCTGCGCCGGCGCGACAGCGCGGTCCGCAAGCCCATTGATCGAAATCCATATTGCAGGGATATACAACCATGAAGCCAATCTGGATAGTCGACGACGACGCATCGATCCGCTGGGTCCTTGAAAAAGCGCTGGCGAGGGAAAACCTGGTCACCAGGAGCTTTGCCAACGCGCGCGACGCGATCGCCGCCCTCGAATTCGAATCCCCCCAGGTGCTGGTGTCGGACATTCGCATGCCGGGCGCCTCCGGGCTGGACTTGCTGCAAACGGTCAAGGCCAAGTTTCCCGGCTTGCCGGTCATCATCATCACCGCATTTTCCGACCTCGATTCGGCCGTGGCCGCGTTCCAGGGCGGGGCGTTTGAATACCTGGCCAAGCCGTTCGATATCGACAAGGCGGTCGAACTGATCCGGCGCGCGCTCGACGAGAGCCTGCGCGAGACCAGCATCGAATCGGGCCCGAGCGAAACGCCCGAGATCCTGGGCCAGGCGCCGGCCATGCAGGAAGTGTTCCGCGCCATCGGCCGCCTGTCGCAATCGAACGTGACGGTGCTGATCACGGGCGAGTCCGGCACCGGCAAGGAATTGGTGGCGCGCGCCCTGCATAAACACAGTCCGCGCGCCCTGCAGCCCTTCATCGCGTTAAATACGGCCGCCATCCCCAAAGATTTACTGGAATCGGAACTGTTCGGTCATGAGCGCGGCGCGTTCACGGGTGCCCAAACGACCCGGCGCGGCCGTTTCGAGCAAGCCGAAAATGGCACGCTGTTCCTCGATGAAATCGGCGATATGCCGTTCGATCTGCAGACGCGTTTGCTGCGCGTGCTGTCGGACGGGCATTTCTACCGGGTTGGCGGGCACCAGCCGATGAAGGCGAACGTGCGCGTCATCACGGCCACCCACCAGAACCTGGAACAGCGGGTGCGCGACGGCTTGTTCCGCGAAGACCTGTACCACCGCCTGAACGTAATCCGCCTGCGCCTGCCCAGTTTGCGGGAGCGGCGCGAAGACATCCCCATTTTAGTGCGCTACTTCCTGGTGCAAAGCGCCCGCCAACTGGGCGTGGAAGCCAAGCGCATGAGTCAGCCGGCCATGGTGTTCTTGAGCGGGCTCGAATTGCCGGGCAATGTACGTCAGCTGGAAAACCTGTGCAACTGGATCACCGTGATGGCGCCGGGGCAAACGGTGGAGGTGAAGGACTTGCCGCTGGAATTGACCCAGGGGCGCGATCTCGGGGCCGGCATCCGGCCCGCGATGCCGCCGGCCGATGCTCCGCTACCTTCTGTTAGCAACAGTGAAAGCGCGCAGTTCGACCCGCCCATGCCAGGCAATGGCGGCCCGGACGGCTGGGTTGGCCTGTTG
>JANPCW010000494.1:0-2421 GCA_031431155.1 Janthinobacterium sp.
TTGATCGAGCCTGCCTTGCACATGCCTGCCTACAAGGGATCCGCCCATGAGCACCGATACGCTGTCCGATGTACTGCGCTCAATCCACCTGCGCGGCGCGGTTTTCTATTACCTCAGCTTCGGCCATGAGTGGGCGGTGGAGGCGCCGCCCGCGCAAGAAATTGCCAGCACAGTCATTCCCGGCGCGCAGCACGTCATCGAGTATCACGTTATCACCAAGGGCAGCGGCCGGGCAGCGATCGCAGGTCAGGCGCCGGTGCGCCTGGAAACGGGGGATATCATCATGTTTCCACACGGCGACGCCCACGTGCTCTCGAGCGGTCCTGGGGTCGAGCCCATCCGATTCGGCCTGGACTGGATTCACGCCACCCGCCACGCCCCCAAGCCGGTGCCTATCGTGTTTAGTACGCTGCATGATTTTTCATTTGGCGCGCCCGCGCCGGAATCGGTGAATCATGTCGCATGCGGCTTCCTCGGATGTGACCTGCGCCCGTTCAATTCACTGATCGCCACGCTGCCGCGCCTGCTCCATCTGCCCGCGGCCGAAGACGGCGCATGGATCAGCCAGGTCATATTGCAGGCGGTCAACGCATCGCACAACAAACGGCCCGGCGGCGAGGCAGTGCTCGAGCGCATCAGCGAAATGATATTTGTCGATGCGGTTCGGCGCCATGTCGAACGGCTGCCCGAGGATAGTACTGGCTGGCTTGCGGGATTGCGCGACCGTCAAGTTGGGCGCGCGCTCGCACTGATCCATGACAGTCCGGCCCGCGCCTGGACCATCGCGGCGCTGGCCGGCGAAGTGGCGCTGTCGCGTTCGGCATTCCATGACTGGTTTGTGCGGCTGGTCGGCCAGCCGCCTATGCAATACCTAACCCAGTGGCGGATGGACGTCGCGGCGACGTTGCTGCGTCAAAGCGGCGCGCCCGTTGCCTCAATCGCACAAGATGTAGGTTATGAATCGGAAGCGGCATTCACGCGCGCGTTCAAGCGCCAGGTCGGGACGCCGCCCGCGCGTTGGCGCCGAATGCAGAACGGCGAATGATGCTAACGGATGCGCACCGAAGCGCCCCGTTGCGCGCCATTGGCTGCACCGGCCAGCAGGCAAGTTCAAGCCTAGACCATGGGTAAGAGCAGATCTTGCGCCATTCATTGCTTCGACGTTGAATGGCGCATCGAAAACTGAAAACTGAAACGGCGACTTTGGCGACCTATCAGGCCAGGGCTGCTTTTGCCGCCTCTTCCGGCGTCAAGCCATCGTAAAACTGGTCCGTGAACCATTCAACCTCATCCTCAATGTGCTCCTGGGCCTGGTCCAGGGTGGCGCCGCCAGCGACCAGGAAGGTCTCCACCTGCGTACACCAGGTAATGAGCGCCAATGTTTCGGGGTCCAGCTCGTCTTTCTTTGCCATTTGTCGTGCCTCTCATGCGGGTTCTATCGGCGACAGCTTAACAGTTTCGGCAGCCGCGTGCAGCTGGCGACACGCGAATGGATCGGAACGCCGTACATCCATTTGCAATTTTTTTTGCGCCCGGTCAGTCGAGCTTGATCGGGCAAATGATGGGCCAGCGCTACAGTAGAGTCAACGTACCGGCCGAAATTTCGGTATGATGGAGGGTGGCTGTGTTTCCTTGCCAATTGATCGGGAGGAATTGGCTGTTCCGCGCGCCTGGCGTGCGCCGACGCCCCAGCATCTTGACCTGAATTGGCCCGAAATACTAACTAAAGCACTTATTCATTTATGTCAGCCTTCAATACCGAGCACGTCTTGAGCGTGCACCACTGGAACGATACCCTATTTAGTTTTAGAACCACCCGCGACCCGGCCCTGCGTTTCCACAACGGCCATTTCGTGATGATCGGCCTCGAAGTCGATGGCAAGCCGCTGGTGCGCGCGTACAGCATTGCCAGCGCCAACTATGAAGAACACCTGGAGTTCTTAAGCATCAAGGTTCAACACGGTCCGCTGACCTCGCGCCTACAGCATCTGAAGGAGGGCGATCCTATCTTGGTGAGCCGCAAGCCGGTCGGCACCCTGGTGACCGATGATTTGCTGCCTGGAAAGAACCTGTATCTGCTGGGTACAGGAACCGGCCTGGCGCCATTCATGAGCATCATCAAGGATCCGGACGTCTATGAACGGTTCGAAAAGATCATTCTGGTGCATGGCGTGCGCAATGTCAGCGAATTTGCTTACAAGGATTTCATTACCGAAGACTTGCTCGAGCATGAGTATCTGGGCGAGATGGTCCGTAATCAGCTGATCTACTACCCGACTGCCACGCGCGAACCATTTCGCAATCAAGGCCGGCTGACCGATCTGATCCAGAGCGGGGAACTGTTTTCCGATATCGGCATGCCGCCGTTCAATCCCGAGCATGATCGAGTCATGCTATGCGGTAGTCCGCACATGCTCAAGG
>JANPCW010000495.1:0-3586 GCA_031431155.1 Janthinobacterium sp.
CGAGCTGGCCCGGCGCTGCGACCGTATCCTGCGCCTGACCGATGAGGGGTTGCAGCCGTATCAGGATTAAGCCATGTGGATCGACACCCATTGCCATCTGGATGCGCACGAATTCGCTGGCGAGTCAGCCGCCGTTGCGCGGCGCGCGTATGGGCAGGGGGTGTCGATGATTGTGATCCCGGCGGTGGCGCGCGACAATTTCGAGGTCGTGGCCAGGCTCGCCGCCAGCCTGAAAAACGCCGCCTATGGACTTGGGATTCACCCGATCTACGTGCCGCAGGCGAGCGAGGATGACCTGCTTGCCTTGCGCGCGGCCGTGGCGTCGGCTATCGACAGCGACGCGCGCATGGTTGCCATCGGCGAGATCGGCCTCGATTTTTTCATTCCCGTCCTGGCAGAACCGGTCATGCGCGACAAGCAGGAACACTTCTTCCGTGAACAATTAAAAATTGCGCGCGACTTCGACTTGCCGGTGCTGATGCACGTACGCCGTTCGCAAGATGTGGTGCTCAAGCACCTGCGTCAGATTCGGCCCGCTGGCGGCATCGCGCATGCATTCAACGGTAGCGTCCAGCAGGCGCAGGGCTACATCGATCTGGGCATTAAGCTCGGGTTTGGCGGCGCCATGACTTTCCCGCGCGCGCTGCAGATCCGGCGCCTGGCCGCAACCTTGCCGCTCGATGCGCTGGTACTGGAAACGGACGCCCCCGACTTGGCGCCAGCGTGGCTGCACCCGGCGCGCAATAGCCCAGAGCAATTGCCGCGCATCGGCGCGGTGCTGGCCGAACTGCGTGCCATCAGCGTGCTTGCCGCAGCGGCGGCGACTGTGAAAAACGCCTTCGTGGTCATGCCACGGCTGGCACGTTTGCTGGAGCACTGACCGGGCGCCCCGCCGCAAGACGGGGTCTTCAAGCTTGATGACAACGTAACGACGCGACGACCGCCACTATGCGTGCTGCGATTCTCGGTTTTGTAGGCGGGGCGGCCTGGTTACAAACGCGGCCGACGTTGCCTGATCAAGCGGTCCTGGTGCTCGGGCTGGCCGCTGCCATTGTTGTATGCCTGGTCCGGCTGCCGAAGCACTACAGCCCGGTCGTGAAGTACGGCTCGCTGGTGAGCAGCGCGGCCACCCTCGGTTTTTGCTGGGCGGGATTGATGGCGCAATCGGCGCTGGCGCCGCAATTGCCGAAAATTGACGAAGGGCGCGACATTACCCTGATCTGCACCATCGACAGCCTGCCGAACCGTTTCAGCCAGGGCGTGCGCTTCAATTTTGCGATCGAGAGTGTGATCGGCACCAAAGCGGTCTTGCCGCGGCGGGTCGCGCTGTCGTGGTATTCGGGGTTTCGGGGCGAGGTAGTCGAGATCGGCGATGTCCAGCCGGGACAACGCTGGCAACTGAACGTGCGTTTGCAGCGGCCCCACGGCAATGCCAACCCGTACGGCTTCGATTACGAAGTCTGGCTGCTCGAACAAGGCTTGCGCGCCACCGGCTATGTGCGCCCGGACCGGGATGCGCAGCGCAAGAATCAGCGTCTCGATCAGTTCGTCTTTAGTTGTCGCAACCTGGTTGAACATGCGCGCGCCACCTTGCGCGAACGCATCCTGCGTTCCCTTGAGGGCAAGGAATATGCGGGCGTGATCGTCGCGCTGGTCGTCGGTGATCAGCGCGCGGTGGAACAATCGGACTGGATGGTGTTCCGCAGGACCGGCATCAGCCACCTGATTTCGATCTCAGGGCTGCACATCACGATGATCGCAGGGCTGTTCGCACTGCTCGCCTCGTCGCTGTGGCGCCGCTCATTCTTTACCGGTATGCAGCTGCCGCTGTTGCTGCCAGCGCAAAAGGTGGCCGCATTAACTGGGGTCGTGGTTGCGCTGGCCTATGTGCTACTGGCCGGCTTCGGCGTACCGGCCCAACGCACGCTGTATATGCTGGTGGTGGTGGCGGCAGCGCTCTGGCTGGGCCGTATTACCAATGTGTCCCACGTGCTGTGCGCGGCACTGGGCGTGGTGGTGCTGCTCGATCCCTGGGCCGTGCTGTGGCCCGGCTTTTGGCTCTCGTTCGGGGCGGTCGCGCTGATCCTGTTTGCTACTGTGGGGCGCACCACGGTTCGGCGCGACCCAGAGCTGCCGGAGCTTTCACCATCGCGCGCGCAGCGCTTTTGGATGACGGCAAAGCTGGGCGCGCACACACAGTACGTCGTGACGCTTGGCCTGGTGCCGCTGACGATGCTGTTGTTTGGCCAGGTGTCGCTGGTGAGCCCGATTTCGAACGCGTTCGCGATCCCGCTGATCAGCTTCATCGTTACCCCGCTGGCGTTGCTTGGCAGCCTGCTGCCGGCACCGCTTTCGGACGCCTTGCTAGCGATTGCCCACCTGACCGTGCAGGGCCTGGCGCTCGGCCTGCACTGGCTCAGTGGCTTCGAGTTCGCCGTCTGGAGCGCACCGACGCCCAGTTGGTGGGTGTTTGCGTGGGCCCTGCTCGGCACGCTCTGGCTGCTGGCACCGCGCGGCTGGCCGCAGCGCTGGCTCGGGTTGGCGGCCTGGGCGCCGCTATTGGCGGGCCTGCCCACCCACCCGCGCCAAGGCGAGCTGTGGCTCACCACGTTCGACGTTGGGCAGGGAATGGCGCTGCTGATCGAAACCAGCGGCCACCGTCTGTTGTATGACAGCGGCCCATCCTACGCACCGGAATCGAACGGCGGCAACCGGGTCATCGTGCCGTATTTGAAGGCGCGCGGAATTTCCAGTGTCGACGGCATGATCGTCACGCACAGCGATACCGACCACGCGGGCGGCGCCTTGTCGGTCATGGAGGACACGCGCGTCGGATGGCTGGCATCGTCGCTGCGGCCCGACCATCCCATCGTCAAGGCGGCGCCGCAACATCGGCGTTGCGAGGCAGGGCAGGCATGGTCATGGGATGGGGTGCAGTTCGAGATGCTGCACCCGCTGGCGGCCAGCTACGATCATGCGCAGCTGAGCCCGAATGCGCGCAGCTGCACGCTAAAAATAACGGTCGGCAGCCATGCGATTTTGCTGGCCGGCGACATTGAGGCAGCCCAGGAGGCGGAACTAATCGATCGCTCGCGTGGCAAGCTGGCGGCTACCGTGCTGCTGGCGCCGCACCACGGCAGCGGCACCTCGTCAACCCCGGACTTCCTGGCCGCCGTGCATCCCGAGCTCGCGCTGTTTCAGGTTGGCTATCGCAACCGTTACCACCATCCAAAGACGGAAGTGTACGAGCGCTATGGCCTGCAGGGAATAAAACGGCTGCGCACGGACGAATCGGGCGCAATCGAGCTTCAATTTGGCGCCACACTCGACTATGAGCAATACCGAACCGAACATGCGCGCTACTGGTATGCGCATTAGACGACGAGCTAAAAAACGCGCAGGATAATCCGGCGCGCCCTTGTTGAACCCCTGTTTCGTCCGGCTAAAATTCATCCCATTCGTCGCCAGCGACCATTTTCGCAGACTGCCTGGAACGGGAATTTGCGATGCCAGACGCAATTTGGATCGCAGCCGGTTTATTCGCCACGGCAGATCGCGCGTTCGGGGCTTTGACTGCAACCGCAGC
>JANPCW010000496.1:0-2472 GCA_031431155.1 Janthinobacterium sp.
TTTGAGATGAGCATAAGCACCCTGGACCACGCCCTCAACCACGAGCATGAGCACGCCCATGGTCATGCGCACGATCATCCGCACGGATGGCAGCGCTGGCTGTTCGCAACCAACCATAAAGACATCGGTACCTTGTACCTATGGTTTTCGATGACCATGTTGATGTCGGGCGGCGTGCTGGCACTGATGATTCGCAGCGAATTGTTCCAGCCGGGCTTGCAGTTCTTCCAGCCAGAATTCTTTAACCAGTTGACCACGATGCACGGCCTGGTGATGGTGTTCGGCGCGATCATGCCGGCCTTCGTCGGGTTCGCCAACTGGATGATCCCGCTGCAGATCGGCGCATCCGACATGGCGTTTGCGCGCATGAACAACTTCTCGTTCTGGCTGTTGCCGCCAGCCGCGCTGCTGCTGGCAACGTCGTTTCTGGTGCCGGGCGGCGCCACCGCCGCCGGCTGGACCCTGTACGCGCCGCTGTCGACGCAAATGGGGCCTGGAATGGACATGGCCATTTTCGCGATCCACCTGATGGGTGCGTCCTCCATCATGGGCTCGATCAACATCATTACCACCATCTTGAACATGCGCGCCCCCGGCATGACCCTGATGAAGATGCCGATGTTCTGCTGGACCTGGCTGATCACCGCATACCTGCTGATCGCCGTCATGCCGGTGCTAGCTGGCGCGATCACGATGACCTTGACCGACCGTCATTTCGGCACCTCGTTCTTTAACGCGGCCGGCGGTGGCGACCCGGTCATGTACCAGCATATTTTCTGGTTCTTCGGTCACCCGGAAGTCTATATCATGATTTTGCCGGCCTTCGGCATCGTGTCCCAGATCCTGCCGGCGTTCGCCCGCAAGCCGTTGTTCGGCTACGCCTCGATGGTGTACGCCACAGCGTCGATCGCGATCCTGTCGTTCATCGTCTGGGCCCACCACATGTTTACCACCGGCATGCCGGTGACGAGCCAGCTGTTCTTCATGTACGCCACCATGCTGATCGCGGTGCCGACCGGCGTCAAAGTATTCAATTGGATTGCGACCATGTGGAAGGGTTCGATGACCTTCGAAACCCCGATGCTGTTCGCGGTCGGTTTCATTTTCGTGTTCACGATGGGCGGCTTTACCGGCCTGATCCTGGCCGTGACCCCGATCGACATCCAGTTGCAAGATACCTACTACGTGGTGGCGCACTTCCACTACGTGCTGGTGGCCGGCTCGCTGTTCGCGCTGTTCGCCGGCTTCTACTACTGGAGCCCGAAGTGGACCGGCCACATGTACAACGAAACGGCTGGCCAGATTCATTTCTGGGCATCGCTGATCACCTTCAACGTCACGTTTTTCCCGATGCATTTCCTGGGATTGGCCGGCATGCCGCGTCGTTATGCAGACTATCCGGCCCAATTTACGGACTTCAACATGCTGGCCACGATAGGCGCGTTCGGCTTCGGTCTGACCCAGGCGGCATTCCTGTTCTTCGTTGTCTTGCCAACCATCCGTGGCGGCAAGAAAGCGGCCGACAAGCCATGGGATGGCGCGGAAGGCCTGGAGTGGACTGTTCCAAGCCCCGCTCCGTTCCACACGTTTGAGCATCCGCCGACAGTGAAGTGATGGCGTTGGCGGGCCCGCTTTGTCAAGCGGCCCGCCCTGATTGAACTTGCAGGTAGATTCCTATGTCTGACCCGAAAAAACCGAATAACCTTAAGACCGGATTAATCCTTGGTTCGATTGCCTTGGTGTTTTTCATCGCGGTCTTCGTCAAGCGGCTGTGGCTGAGCTAAAGTGAGCAATCGGCGCAACGAGGGCGACCAGGCCACGCGCGGGCTTAATCGCAAGATGCTCGGCAAGCTGGTCGTGATCGCGGTCATGATGTTCGGTTTCGGCTACGCCCTGATCCCGCTCTACAGGCAAATTTGCGAAGTGATGGGGATCAACGTGCTGACCCAGCCCGATGGCACGGTGACCCGGCCGGCCAATACGCAGGTCGACCAGAGCCGCACGATCACGGTTGAATTCGATGGAAATGCTCAGGGCCCGTGGCGCTTTCGCCCGGTCGTGAACAGCCTGCAGGTGCATCCTGGCGAGTTGGCGACGGTGCTTTATGAAGTTGTCAACACCCAGGCGCGCACCGTGCATGCGCAAGCGATACCGAGTTATGCGCCGCAACAGGCAACGCCGCATTTCAAGAAAGTCGAGTGCTTCTGCTTTAAACAGCAGACCTTGAAACCGAACGAGGCAAGGCAGATGCCGGTCGTGTTCTTCATCGATCCGGCCCTGCCGAGGGACGTCAAGACAATCACATTGTCGTACACGTTTTTCGAGATCGCCGGGCTCGATAAGGCAGCGGCGAAGTGACTAAGGCGACAAAGGTGGCAAGGATGGATGAATTGAAAAATGATCCGCACAACAAGGCGCAAGCGAAGGCATCGTTTCTGTACTCGTTGAAGGCAGTGTTCTGGTCTTTTCTTG
>JANPCW010000497.1:0-1897 GCA_031431155.1 Janthinobacterium sp.
GCCAGCACCAAAGTCAATCCTATGGCTGCTAAAACGGTGGCATGGTCGCTGGGAAAGGATGAATCGGTAGCATGCGGGATGAAGGTATGACCCAATCCCATCATGAATGGCCGAGGATGCGGCCAGACGATACTGAGCAACTGGTTAATCCCCAAGGCGACGAAAGCGACGACGCAAGCCTTCAGTGCCAGCTCACGTTGTGATTCATTGCCCCAACACCACAGGCCGACCAGAATAAGGGGAATCAAATAAATCAGGTATTCGGCCGTCACGGAAGCGATGTTGACCTTCCAGGCCGCGGTCGTTAAGTCGGCGTTCAGATGCAAGAATACCGCTTGATTGAGATTTTCTAATATGGTCATCAGGGTTGGTCCACGAGAAGGCCAGATTGCCTCCCTTTGAGAAGATAGCTGATACCAGAAACATTTTAGCAGTTCGGCAATTCGTTCTCTTCAAGCGAGCTCTATTGTGAACTCGGCATTGACGACGTTTCGTTGTTACAACTCCTTACCGGTGATACAACATTGGGTCTACCTATCTGATGGGTCATAAATTAATCTGTTCCTGCACCACATCACACGCATTCATGGGAGTTTTATATGAAAGTGAGCAAAATTTCGGGCCGCATCCACCCCTTGGTAGCAGGCGCTGCCGCTTCCGTGATGGTCGTGAGCCTGCTTGGCGCCGCCGCCATTGCGGGAATTCTTCCGAATTCGCATGGCACAGATGCAGAAACAGCTCGTATTGCAGCCCGTACTGCAGGACTTGCGCCCGCACTGACACCGGCCCAGCAAGTTATACCTGCTTCGGCCCAGACTGCATTTGGTGCGCCCGCGCCGGCACCGACCCAGCAAGTCGCAGCGGCTCCGGCCGTCGCCAAGGAAGACGTCGAGTACAAAACGGCTGTGCATCACAAGCCAATTGTTCGTCATGATGTTGACTAGTTTTACCGGCATCAGGCAGCGTCAACTCGCGCACGACGGAACCAGCTTGCACAGGCAGAGCCCGCTCGGCAGTATTCTTCGGCCCCCGTGTACCAGCGACCGGCGCCCGTGGCACAAAATAGTCCTCTCGGAATTGGCCTGGGTGCAGTCGTCGGCGGCTTGTTAGGTAGTCAGGTGGGCGGCGGCAAAGGCCGCATCCTTGCTGAAATTGCGGGAGTGCTTGGTGGCGGATATGTAGGCAATGAAATCGCCAAACGAAATCAATAGGTTTAAGCTCCGAACGACCGGACTATTTTCAAAAACTTCCTTATAAAAGCGACACCGTCATGTTAAATAAAATATTGGGTACGATAGCTGTTCTTGCATTGCCCTTGGCGGCTTTTGCCACCGAATATCGGACTGTGGATTATCCACGGCAAGAATGCTGGAACGAGCAAGTTCCTGTGCAATCGGCCGGCAATGGGTACGGCGGGGCCGTTCTTGGTGGCCTTGCCGGGGGGTTACTGGGCAATCAGGTCGGCGGCGGCCGGGGCAGAACTGTCGCCACCGCGGTCGGTGCAATGACCGGCGCGGTCGTCGGCGACCGCATGTCTTCAGGCTCATCTGGCTATCAGACGGTTCAACGGTGTCGCACGGTGGTCGACCATAAACGGATTCCGGTTGTTCGCGAACCAGTCCAAATTATTCGCCAGCCGGTGGAGTTTATCGAGGAACCGGCGCAAATTGTTCGTCAGTGGGTTCCGGTTGAAGAGCGCGCCTACTACGTTGAACGTGAAGAGCGCCATCATCATGGCAGGCATTGGAAACATGACCGGCATGAGCACGACGACGACGACGATGATGATGATGGCGATGATTGAACAAGCATCCAGACTTGGTTTGTGACCGAACCATAGTTTTGCCTTCAACAAGGTCACGCACATGACTGCACCGATAGGTCGAGTCCATCCGCC
>JANPCW010000498.1:0-3209 GCA_031431155.1 Janthinobacterium sp.
CTCGCTCAATGACGTGCTGATGGCCAGCGTGGCCGGCGCGCTGCGCGCCTATCTGTGCGCCAAGGGCGATCAGGTGGCCCACGATTGCGAAGTGCGCGTGATGGTGCCGGTCAACCTGCGCAAGGCCAGTCACCAGCAAAAACTGGGCAATGCGTTCGGTCTGGTGCCGCTGGTGCTGCCGGTAGGGGTGGAGGACCCGGTTGCGCGCCTGTACCAGGTACGCAACCGGATGAACGAATTGAAGGGTAGTTACACCGCGCTGGTGGCGATGTCGGTGCTGGGCGTGCTGGGCGCAACGCCCAGACAGGTGCAAAGCGAAATACAAAACTATTTCGCGCGCAAGGCCACCGCCGTCATGAGCAATGTGCCGGGCCCGCAACTTCCGCTCTACCTGGGTGACAGTCAGCTCGATCAAGTCATGTTCTGGGTGCCGCAATCGGGCGACATCGGGGTGGGCGTGTCGATTCTCAGTTACAACGGTGGGGTGCAATTCGGGATCGTCACGGACGACGCCCTAGTCACCGATCCGGAGAACATCATTGCGCGTTTCGCGCCCGAGTTTGAAAAGCTGGTGATGCTGGCACTAATGGGGGAGTGGGAGTAAGCGACAAGCGCCGGCCGGCCGGTGAGCGCCGCAATGCAAGCGTGCACCTATGTCGGCTATCGGTTGGCTATTTGTCGGTCTTCTCGTCGCCCGAGCCCAGCACGGCGCCGCCCACATGGACCACGCCCTTGCCAACTGCGACGCCGGCGCTCACGGCGGTCGATGCCACCGTGATTCCGGCCCCGACCACGGCGGCGCTGACCGCCACCACGGCACAGCCGCTCATGGTCGCGCTCATGACCGGTACCAGCACCACCAGCATCAGCCCCAGGCGCAAGTGCGCAATCCGGCGCTGCCGCATGGTGGGCGCTTTCATTACACGCCCAGCAGTTCGACCTCGAAAATCAGGGTGGCGTTCGGTGGAATCGCACCGCCCGCGCCACGCGCGCCATAACCGAGCTCGGAGGGAATGGTCAGGGTGCGCGCGCCGCCCACTTTCATGCCCTGCACGCCTTCATCCCAGCCCTTGATGACGCGACCAGCGCCCAACGGGAACTCAAACGGATCATTGCGGTCCTTACTAGAGTCAAACTTGCCGCCCTTGCTGCCATCGGGGTTGCGCAGCCAGCCCGTGTAATGGACCGACACGTTTTGGCCCGCTTGCGCTACGGCGCCTTCGCCGATGGTAGTGTCTTCATATTGCAGGCCGGATTCAGTGGTGATGATGGACATGGTGTTCCTTTAGATTATGGTGTCGGGAAGTCAGTTGAGGATTGTAGACCAAGCGTCTGTAAAGCGCCAACCTGCCAGCAAATGGTGCGCATTGTCGTAGCGCAAGGTTTGGCGCGCCGGATTACGCAAGGCGGGTTCTACCACCTAATATGAGTTCTCTGATAAGTTCTCTGCATTTTGGGTCCCCCAGGCATTCATGATTGCACTTTTCGCTGATTGGTTTGGCACCGCCCACGCTTGGCTGTTCGAGCACGCAGTGCAGCCTGCGCTGTTTGGCTTCGGGCTGGGCCAATTAACCAGGGAAGCGTTCGACGGCACTGAATGGTTCCTGGCTGGCGCGTGCGAACTGGCCGTGCTGTTTGCGCTGCTGCGCCCGCTGGAATCGATGATGCCGGTGCACAAATTGAGCAACCCGCGGGCGCGCTGGAACGATTTTATCTACACCGCACTGCACCGGCTGGGCTTGTTCTCGGTGGCGATTTTTTTCACTCTCGATCCGCTCATGCATTGGCTCGCCGGCGCGCTGCGGCTGGAGGGAGTGCTTTCGTTTAACCTGGGTTTGTGGCCCGCCGGCATGAGCCCGGTCGTCAGTTTTTTTCTTTACATGGTGGTGATTGACTTTTTCCAGTACTGGTTCCACCGCGCCCAGCATCAGTTTAACTGGTGGTGGGGCCTGCACAGCTTGCACCACAGCCAGCGCGACATGAACCTGTGGAGCGATAACCGCAACCACTTGCTCGATGACCTGCTGGCCGATTTGTACAAGGCGCTGATCGCGCTCGCGATTGGCGTGCAACCGGTGCACTACGTGCTATTGGTGGCCATCTCAAATGCGCTGCAAAGCTTGCAGCATGCCAACGTGCGGATCCATTTCGGGGCCGTCGGCGAGCGTTTGCTGGTATCGCCGCGTTTCCACCGGATGCACCACGCGATCGGGATCGGGCATGAATCGCACGGCACCGGTACCTTGGGCGGCTGCAACTTCGCAGTCTTGCTGCCGGTGTGGGATATCCTGTTTGGTACCGCCAATTTTGAGATTCGCTTCGGGCCGACGGGGGTGCGCGACCAGTTGCCGCAGCGATCGCCCAATGGTGTCACAATGGCAGGGCGCGATTATGGGCGCGGGTTTTGGCAACAACAATGGCTGGGATTGACACGTATGATCGAATTCATGAAAAAGAATCCAAACTGATGCGCGCTGTGATGGTTGCCTACTGGCGCGCTTTGGGTTCGCAATTGCATGGCAAAATACTGCTGCTTAGCATCGTTCCGTTCCTGCTGTCGCTGGCGCTGTGGGCCATGCTGCTGTATGTCGGCTTGCAGCCGCTGATCGATTACCTGCAGCACTTGTTTGTCGCCAATGACGGCTTCAAACTCAGCGGGAGCATGCTCGCCGCGACCGGACTGGGCATGCTCAAGACGATCGTCGTGCCGCTGATCGCGATGCTGTTGCTGTTGCCGCTGATGATGCTAACGGCGCTGCTGTTCATGGGCGTGGCGGCCATGCCGGCCATCGTGCGCCATGTCGGGCAGCGCCAGTTTTCCGGACTCGACCAGAAACGGGGCGGCAGCTGGGTGGGTAGCGTCGCCACCGCGCTCGGCACTTTTGCATTGTTCGTGCTGCTTTGGATCCTTACCTTGCCCTTGTATGCATTCGCGCCATTGGCGCTGCTGGCGCAAACGGCGCTATGGGGCTGGCTCACCTACCGGGTGCTCGCCTATGACGCGCTGGCCGACTATGCCAGCGACCAGGAGCGGCGCGTACTCATGCGCGCCCATCGCCGGCCGTTGCTGGTCATCGGCGCCATTTCCGGCGCGGCCGGAGCCATCCCGGGCATTGTCTGGGTAGGCGGGACCGTGCTCTCGGTGGTGCTGTTTCCATTCCTGGCGGCCGTCTCGATCTGGTTGTACGTGGTGATTTTCATTTTCACCG
>JANPCW010000499.1:0-3413 GCA_031431155.1 Janthinobacterium sp.
CAGGGGAAGGTGGAGCCGTGCTGGCTGGCCGGCTTGCTGCTGCTGGCGGCAGCCACGCGCTTGCCGGCATTGAAGCTGAGCCGCGCAGCGCGCTGGTCGGGCGCCGGCGCGCTGCTGCTGGCCGCGGCCGCGCTGTGGGGCAATGCCATGTTGCCGCTCAAGCTGTACCCGGTGTTGGTCAACTGCGCACTGCTGATCGCGTTCGGCTATAGCTTGGCGGCGCCGCCCTCGATGGTCGAACGCCTGGCGCGCCTGCGCGAACCGGACTTGCCGGCGGCGGCGATCGGCTACACACGGCGCGTCACGCAAGTGTGGTGCGTGTTTTTTTTCATCAATGGCGCGCTCGCGCTGGGCACGGCGCTGTGGGCCTCGCACGCCATCTGGTCGCTCTACACCGGCGTCATCGCCTACCTGCTGATGGGCCTTTTGTTCGGTGCCGAGTACCTGCTGCGCATGCGTTTTAAACGGTTGCACCATGCTTGATTTCTTCACCGATCCAGGCCGCGCGCTAGCCGCGCGCGCCCCCGATTCGCTGATCGGCTGGCGCGCGGCAGTCCCGCTCCCGCAAGCTGCGTTCCTGCTGCGCGTGGGCGCCTGGCGCGCGCTCACCGGGCGCACCCCAGGACGCAATGTCGCCCTGTATCTGGAGGACAGCATCGAGTTTGCGGCGGCCCTGTTGGGCGCCTGGCAATCCGGGAAAACCGTCTGGCTCACGGCCGATACCCTGGCCGCCAGTTGCAGCGCGCTGGCTGGGTCGGTCGATGCATTCCTGGGCGAATTTCCAAGCGCGCAGGCGCCCTTGCTGCCCGGCCCGCACGATGTTTGTCCGGCAGCGTTGGGTGCGCTCGATCCGGGGTTTGACGCACTGGTAGTGTACACCTCCGGCAGCACCGGCGCGGCCCAGGCGATCCCCAAACAGCTGGCGCAACTGAGCAGCGAGGTGGCGACCCTTGAAGCGCTGTTCGGCCCGCGCATCGATCAGGCCGAGATTGTGGCGACCGTGTCGCACCAGCATATCTACGGGCTGCTGTTTAAGGTCTTGTGGCCACTGGCCGCCGGGCGCGCAATCCACGCGCACAGCCTCAATTTTCCGGAGCAGTTGGCGCACGTACTCGGCACCCGCAACTGCGTGCTGGTGACCAGTCCGGCGCACCTGAAGCGGTTGCCCGGCCACCTCGCTTGGGCGGCGGCTGCGCAGCATCTGTGCGCGGTGTTTTCATCGGGCGGCCCGCTCGCAACGGAGGCCGCTTTTGCGGCCGCCAATCTGCTGGGGCAGACTCCGATTGAAGTGTATGGCAGTTCCGAGACCGGCGGTATCGGCTGGCGCCAGCGCCAGCCCGGCGACATCGGCGCCTGGCTGGCGCTGCCCAACGTCGAGTGGCGCGTTGCCATCGACGACAACCTGCTGGAGGTGCGCTCGCCCCACTTGGACGGCGACGGCTGGCTGCGTCTGGCCGACCGGGTGCAGGCGACCGGCAGCGGACGCTTCCTGCTGCTAGGGCGCAGCGACCGGATCGTCAAAATCGAAGAGAAGCGGATTTCGCTCGATGCGCTCGAAGCGGCGCTGTCGGCGTCGAGCCTGGTGGTAGACGCGCGCGTGATCGTGTGCGGCGAAGTGGCGGGGCGGCGCCAGCAGCTGGCCGCGTTCGTGGTCGCGTCCGAACAAGGGCGCCTGGTGCTGGCCGAGGGCGGCAAGCTGGCGCTGAACCGCCGCTTGCGCGCGCTGCTGGCTGGCGCGGTGGAGGCGGTCGGGGCGCCGCGGCGCTGGCGCTACCTGGACCAGATGCCGCTCGACGCGCAGGGCAAAACCACCCATGCCCAGTTGCTGGCCTTGCTAGATGGCGTACTAGATGCCGGGCCGGATCCACGCCCGCGCCCGCGCGTGCCGCAGCTGCGCCTGCTTGAGCGCACGCCACAGCGGGTGTTGTTCGAACTATACGTGCCGGCCACGCTGTTTTACTTGGACGGGCACTTCCCGCTCGCGCCGGTCCTGCCCGGCGTGGTACAGCTCGACTGGGCCATTCTCTACGGGCGCCAGTACTTCGATCTGGCGCCCACGTTTCGCGCCATCCATGGGCTCAAGTTCCAGCACGTGATCCGGCCCGAGCACCCGCTCCAGCTGGAACTGGTGCATGACGCGCACAAGGAGAGCCTCAGCTTTCGTTATTTCTCAAGCGCTGGGCAACATTCCAGCGGCCGCATCCTATTTCAAGCTCCGCTTGGACCCTGACCAAAGAATCGCATGCTCGATAAAAAATTCTCCCCTGAACACCAAAGCGCATTCGCCGCCCGTTTCGAAGCCCAGAAGATCGCTTTCGGCCCCGTCGTGTTCCAGTGCGTGCGCTACGCCTGGAAGCGCGGCATGCTGCAAGCCCTGTCGGATGCGGGCGGGGCGGGCCTGGCCGTGCCGGAACTGGCCGCCACCGGGCGCTGGACCGAGTATGCGTTGAAGGTGGTGCTGGAAACCTGTTTGTCGGCCGGCGTGGTGCTGCTGCACGGCGGGCGCTATGCGCTTGACAAGGCCGGCTATTGCGTGCTGACCGACCGCATCACCCAGATCAATCTCGATTTCAACCACGACGTTTGCTACCAAGGCTTGTTCAAGCTCGATCAGTCGCTCGATACGGAAACGCCGATCGGTTTGAAGGCGCTGGGTGACTGGCCGACGCTGTACCAGGGCTTGTCCGAATTGCAGGAACCGGCCAAGGCAAGCTGGTTCGCGTTCGACCATTACTATTCGGATACCTCGTTCCCGGCCATTTTGCCGGATGTGTTCGCCACTGCCCCGCGCCATGTGATGGACATCGGCGCCAATACCGGCAAGTTCAGTTGCGCCGCGCTGGCCTACAACCGGGAGGTGCAGCTGCACCTGGTGGACTTGCCGGGCCAGCTGGCGCAGGCCGAGGGCGTGCTGCGCGCGGCCAGCTTGCGCGAACGCGCGCACCTGCACCCGACCGATCTGCTCGATGCCGAGCTGGCGTTGGCGCCGGATATGGATGTAATCTGGATGAGCCAGTTTCTGAGCTGCTTTTCCGAGCCGGCCATCGCCAGCATCCTGCACCGGGCCGCCAGCGCGCTGGCGCCGCAAGGACAGCTGCTGATCATGGATACGTTCTGGGACCGCCAGCGCTACGACATTGCGTCCTATTGCCTGATCAATACCTCGCCTTACTTTACCGCTATGGCCAGCGGCAACAGCAAGATCTACCGGAGCGACGATTACATCCGCCTGGCCGAAGCGGCTGGCCTGCAGTTGCTGACGGTGCGCGACGACATCGGCTATTGCCATTCCTTGCTGCGTTTTGCCAGGGCAGGGGCGCGTGTTTAAACCGTGCGTCCTGATTCCAGTCTATAACCACGAGCACGCGGTCGGTGCCGTGCTGCGCGCCGTGCTGGCGCACGACGTGCCCTGC
>JANPCW010000500.1:0-2963 GCA_031431155.1 Janthinobacterium sp.
AGCAGCGCAGCGATCAACAGCGCAATTTCCCACCGGCGTTGCTGCCAAATGCTATGCCATGACTTGTTGTCGGCCTCGGCCGCCACATAGAATTCTGCCGGCAAGGTCAGCGCGAAACGAAAGTCGCGACTGATCTTTTCCGGATAGACGATACCCTTGTCGCGCGTCACATGCAAAAAAAATTCCAGCGCCTGCGACGGATCCAGACCGGACTGGCTGATGACCCGGAATATCTTGAGCGAATCCGGATTGATGCCCGGTTGGCCGGGCAAACCGAGGTCCAGATCGAGATCGCGGAGTTCAATCGGTAGCGCGCCTTGCTTCAATACCAGGCGGTCCGGCACGGCGCCGCGCGTAAAGTCGTCGCCGACCACCCCGTAGCGCCCCTTCGATACCATCATGATCGCGTGGTCGCCCGGTTCGAGCCGGTTTTTCAGCCTGGCCCACCCAGCCTCTCCCAACAGATTGCGACCGATGGTGGGCACCGACACATAACTGACCTCCATGTCGATGAACGGCTGGTCCGGCTTGGCCAGCGCCAGCGGATCGAGCCCGGCGCCTGGCGACCCCCGGAACGCTTGTTCTATCTCGCGGTTGCGCATCAGCACCTGCTTGAACAGACCGCGCCGGCGCAGCTCATCCATGTCGATCGCCTCGAATTTATCAAGCTTGATGCGGGCGATCAGGTCCGGATCGCGGCCCTCGGCAAACCCGAGTTTTTTGCGCGCCACTTTCAAGGCCGACGACAGGGCGCTCTGGTTGATGATGCGTACCGACGCAGTGGCTTTGGAGACGCCGCTGATATAGACATTGGCGCCTTCCTGCTTCGAGCCGCTCCTGCCGCTGGTGGTGATTTTGATATTCTGTTTCAGCGACAGCGCCTGGTACTGGCTGACGAATTTGAACAGCGGCGCTTCGCCCAGGCCATCGAGGAACACCGGTTCGTGATGCGACAGCACCTGGACCTCGACGAACGCCCCGGCCGGATCGAGCGCGATCAGCAAATTGATCGGCACCCCGGAAAAGCCCGGGATAGGCGCAAAATCAATCGATTCGAAGACATACGCGGCCAGCTCGGTCGACGTCATGTTTTTCTTGAAGATCGGCCACAGCGGCATCGCCGGATCTTTTTCGCCAACGATATATGGCGCCGGAAAGCGCTTGACCAATGCGTCGCGCGTCAGGACCCCGGCGCCGGCCCGGGCCATCGATCCCAGCAGCAGGACAGACAGCAGCAGCCATCGCAGCGCGATCCGGATCGCACACGCCAGGCGCATGTCAGGGCTTGACGATCTGCACGCCGTGCCTGGCGAAGATTTTTGCCATTTCACCTGATGCGAACAAGGCATCGGTCGCGTCCCGCAGCAGCTTGGCCAACGAAGGATTGTCTTTCTTGACCGCCATGCCGACGCTCCAACCTTTGCGCGGAAGCCGTTGGAATGCCACTTCCCGCATTTCAAAACGTGGATCGTTGCGCAGCACCGATTCAATTTCGGAGCGATTGGCCAGCACGCCGTCGAGTTCACCGGCCTTCAGCTTTTCCAGCGCTTCAATGGCCGTCGGATAGATCTTGATATCGTCGCGATAGCGGCCGTTTTCCTCGCCCAGCAAGACAATGGCGGCAATCGATACTTTTTCCACGCCGATCTTCTTGCCTGCCATCGATGGCAAGCCATTGTATTGAGGCACCGACGCGATATTGCGCACCAGCCGGACGGTTTCGGTGTGATAGGGCGCGAAGATGGTCACCTGCGGGTTCTGACTCATCAACGCAAGGTCGACCGGGACATGCATCATCAGATCTGCCGGGCCATAGCCGAGGTAATGGCCCTTCCAAACCATATTGCGCAAGTCATCACCGAGTTCCTCGTCCGCTGGAAACGGCAACAGCGTCATCTTGAGTCCTATTTTTTTCGATAGGGCATCGGCCAGATCGACGTCGATCCCGCTGCCACGGTGCGAGAAGGGGGCGAAATTGTCGTACACGGCCACCTTCAACACGCCGGACTGCCTGATTTTGTCCATGTCGGCACGGGCCGGCGCCATCATCATCAAGCCCATGCATGCCACAGTCATCAGGATGCCTGCCCTGCCTATTGACAGTATGTTCATTTGAACGGCTTTCAGTGTGGTGGTTTTTCTCGACGAATGCGTTATCTCTTGCCGCTGGCTGAACCTCATTTTTGTGCCGTCACCCCGGCCGGCATTACGCGCAGCGTTTCGAGGTAAGCCTTGATGGACCAGATCGCCTCTTGATTCATGACGCCTTCGAACGGCGGCATGTACACCGCACCGTTGCGTGTCTTTCCCCGCCGTACCGAGGTTGTGAAGTAAGCGTCGATTTCCTTGAAACAGGCTTGCTTCTTGGGTTCATCCTTCAGAGACAGGCAATCGCGATCGAGTTGGCGCAGATCCGGCGCAATGCCGCCCGATATGGCTTGCAGGCCGTGGCAGCGCGCGCAATTTTGCCCAAACGCCGAAGTGCCGACCTTGATCGCTTCCACGTTGGCGCGATAGGGATTCTCATCGCGCCAGGCCTCGCCCAGCGGTGGCAGCGACTTGGTGTCGACGGCTTGCGGCGTGACGTCGCCGTGCGCCAATACGAGCGGGCTGATGCCGATCGCCGAGATCGAAGCGAACAGTAGCTGTGCGACAAAACGGTGGGATGCATTTTTCATTTCGATTTCACCTCAATTAACTTGGACATGCGTTGTTCAACGCAAGTGGCGTGCCATGCGATATCAAGCAATCAGGACAAATTTTGCCGAAAACCGCTGCTTCAATTCGGAACAGTGTTACATTTAGCGACAAGACGTTCACAGAACGCGCACAAAAATCGATTCGGAGACAGATTATGCAAAAAGGGACAGCCGATCGCGCACCAAGCGCTACCGGCACGCCGCCGGCGGCCCAGACGGGAGACAAGCTGGCATGTTTTGGCATGCTTCCTGCGACGACCGATT
>JANPCW010000501.1:0-2723 GCA_031431155.1 Janthinobacterium sp.
GCCGTCAATTCGGCATGCTCGTCATTTGTCAGCAGAATCTCAGTCGCAATTCGCATTCGCGCTCTCCTATCGATCATGCAAGGATAGACGGAAAAGCGCTCCATTTCAATACGGATCAACAAGAATGCAACACTACACTAGTTCAGATTCAAACAACGACTGGGCAGTGGTGTGATCAATGCCCTGGTCGAGCTCGTTGCGGCCTGGTTGGCCGGGCGTGGGCCGCTTCCTGATCGCCTTCATGATCCGCAGATGGATCTCGTTGGCGCATTCCGATAGTTTGTCGGCGAGCGCTTCGATTTGTCCGGCGTTTTCCAGTGCGGCATTTTTTTCGGGCATGCGACGTCTCCGCTTAGCTTGGTTTGCTGATGAGGTTTTCGCGGATCTCGCGCAAATCGCGCACGAACTGGCCGATCAGCTTGCGAAACTGCGGGTTGTCGGTCCGATCGAGGTTTTCAAGCAGGGTCCGATGCCCAGCCGCGACCGTGTGCAAGCGTTTTTCGGCCAAGGCAAAGCGGCGCCCAATCATCTGAAATTCAGCGATTTTCGACTGCTGGTGGACCTTTGCCAGCGTCATTTGCAGGCGATCCGCGGGCTGGTCCGCAAATGCGATTTCGACCTCAAGCAGGCCCAGAACGGTCTTTTTTTCGTTGCTGTTTGTTTTGTCAAAGTAGCCTAGCAGCCTGACCATTGCGTCGAGCATGGTTTGCAAATCCTGATCGCCGTCCCTGACCATGGTTTTCAGCGCCTGTGCCTGGTACTTCGACGTGACGGCCCGCGCCATCAGGCGCGCCAGAGCGTTGTAGGCGGTCACATGGCGTTGCTCGATGCCGGCCATAGGGATGGTCTTAATCGCGCTGCCCATCGCATCGACCTCTGCCGACAGGTCGAACTGATCCTCGCCGGCCAGAACGCCCAAGGTATGCATGTAGAGCGCCACGCTATTCTGGACTTTGACGATGTCGTCGTATGCGGCTTGGCGCCCCGCATCGTTCGCCTTTGCGAGTGAATCGGCGGCCGGCGTCAGATAGGGTTTTTCGCGCTGGTAGGTGTCACGGAAGCGGGTCGACATTTCCGACGACGCGCTCAACTTGGCCGACTCGTCGGCGAAATAACGCACCTCCTGCAAGTTCACCGCGCAGCCCGACAACAGCAGTGCAATGCAATGTAACGGCAGCCATCCGATTCGCATTATCTATCCTTTCGCGCCCCGTCAGGCAGGCGCCGCGGGCCAGGATATTTTTGTGCAGCAACTCGGTTGCTGTCTTGCGAATTCGCAATAAAAGCTGGGCCTAGGCAACTTATTTTGCGTTGAGATGGTGATTTAGTGCGTCGCGCCAGCCAAGGCCGGCAACGGTATCGGTCTTGGGGCGGTATTCGCAGCCGATCCAGCCGTCGTAACCGATCTCGTCGAGCAGCCAAAACAGGTGGCGGAAATTGATTTCGCCGGTGCCCGGTTCATGGCGCCCTGGCGTGTCGGCCAGCTGAATGTGCTTGATCAGGGGCAGGTTGGCGCTGATTGTATTGCTCAGTTCGCCTTCCATGCGCTGCATGTGATAGATGTCGTATTGCAGGAATAAATTGTCGGCCCCGCATTCGGCAATGATGTCCAGCGCCTGCCGGCTGCGTGTGAGGAAGTAGCCGGGCATGTCGTAGGTGTTGATCGGCTCGATCAGCAAGCGCATCCCATGTGGCCGCAACTGGGCCGCCGCAAACTTGAGGTTCTCGACCAGGGTGCGATGCGCGCGCGCATGGGTGACGCGGGGCGGGATGATCCCAGACAGGCAGTGCAGCTGCACGACGCCGAGCGCGCTGGCGTAGTCGATCGCGAGCGCCACACTATCCTGGAATTGACCGATGCGGCGCGGATCGCAAGCCATTCCCCGATCGCCCGCGGCCCAGTCGCCGGCTGGCAAATTGTGCAGCACCAAGGTTTGCCGGTGGCGCGCCAGGCGTTCGGCGATTTGGTGCGCGTCGTAGTCGTAGGGAAACATCAATTCGACGGCGTCGAAACCGGCGGCGCTCGATGCGCCGAAGCGATCGAGAAACGCCGATTCATTGAACATCAGGGAAAGATTGGCGGCAAATTTCAACATGGCAGATTATTCTGACGGGGGCGGCGATCCGGCTATCCTAAACGAAATCGGCGCAGCCAAAGAAAACCGCCACCCTGGACGCGGGTCCAGGGTGGCGGTTTTTTCGGTGCCCTTGCCCTTTGGTTGGCGAGGAGCTTAGCGCCCGCGTCCGCCCGAGCGGTGCGGTGCTGCCGGGCGTGGCGGGAAACGGTTGCCGTTGGCCGCCGGGGCGCCGCCGCTGCGTGGTTTCGCCGTCGTCGCGGTCTTGACCTTGACCACGCCGCCGCGCGGTTGGTTGCGATTGCCGCCGCCACCATTGCCGCTGCGCAGTTGCACCGGCTGGGCGCGCGCGTTCAAGTCCGGCTCGAAGCCTGGAATCACGCGGCGCGGCAGGGTTTGCTTGATCAACTTCTCGATGTCCTTGAGCATGTCATGCTCGTCCACGCACACCAGCGAGACCGCTTCACCGGTGGCGCCGGCGCGGCCGGTGCGCCCGATCCGGTGCACATAGTCTTCCGGAATATTGGGCAAGTCGTAGTTCACGACATGCGGCAACTGGTCGATGTCGATACCGCGCGCGGCGATATCGGTGGCGACCAGCACTTGCAGGCTGCCTTCCTTGAATTCGGTGGTTAGGCCGTAACAAAC
>JANPCW010000502.1:0-2798 GCA_031431155.1 Janthinobacterium sp.
ATCAGCGGTGATCCCTGGCTGCTCAAGGCGGTCGCGGCGTGCATGAACCTGCGGTCGCGCGCGACCGGCATCGCCACCGGCGACCAGGCGATCTTCGTGCGCCGTGTCGACTTCCTTGCCGTGGGCGGCTACCCGCTCCAGCCCCTGATGGAAGATATCGAGCTATCGCATCGCTTGAAGCGCCGCTCAAAGCCGTTGTGCCTGCGCCAGCGCGTGACCACCTCGGGCCGCCGATGGCAAGGGTTTGGCGTCTGGCGCACGATCATGCTGATGTGGCGCTTGCGTCTGTTGTATTGGTTTGGGGTGCCGGCTGAAAAGCTGGCGAAGGTATATCGATGAGACGCGACTGCGCGGTGCTGGTGTTCGCCAAGGCGCCGCTGCCTGGCTATGCCAAGACGCGCCTGGCACGTGTCATCGGCAGCCAGGCCGCAGCCGCGCTGGCCGCGCGCATGCTCGGTGAAACGGTTCGGCAGGCGGTCGAGGCCGATATCGGCCCAGTCCAACTATGCTGCGCGCCCGACGAATTGCATCCGCAGTTCACGCTGGCGCGCCAGCGCCATGGCGTGCGGTTGAGCACGCAGGGCGAGGGCGACCTGGGCCAGCGCATGTGGCGCGCGTTCGAGGGCGCCTTGAAAGCCTGGCCGCGTGTGCTGTTGATCGGGACCGATGCGCCGGCGCTCGATGCGGCCCACTTGCGGCAGGCGGCCGATTTGCTGCGCACCCAAGAGGCTGTTTTCACGCCGGCCCACGATGGCGGTTATGTACTGTCCGGTCTGGCGCAGCCGCTGCCATCGCTGTTTCAAGGGATCGCCTGGAGCACGCCGCAAGTGATGGCCCAAACGCGCGCGCGCCTTGCCGAGCTTGGAAAAGTATGCGTCGAGCTGGCTCCCTTGTACGACGTGGATGAGGTGCGCGATCTGGTGCACGTGCCGGCCCAGTGGTTGTCCCGATGAAGCGGCTGGTGCTGGTGGGCGCCGGCCACGCGCATGCCGGCGTGCTGCGTGATTTCGCATCGAATCGGCCGCATGATCTGGATATTGTCTTGATCACGCCCTCGCCCGCGGCGCCGTATTCGGGCATGGTGCCGGGCTGGATGGCGGGACACTATCATTGGGACGAGTGCTGCATTGATTTTCCCAGCTTGTGCCGGCGCGCCGGCGTCGCGCTGCGCGTGGACGCGGTTACCGCCATCGATCCGGAGCACGCACGATTGACGCTGGCCGAAGGTCCTGCCATCGGTTATGACTGGCTGTCCCTCAATATCGGTCCGACCCAAGATGCGCCCGTCAGCGACAGCGTGCGGATCGTGCCGCTGCGGCCCTTGTATCGGTTGCAATCGCCGTGGGCCGCCTTGCAGGAGGCGGTGACCCGGCTGGCCGCGGGCAGTCGCTACCGGGTGGTTATGGTGGGTGCAGGGGCTGCGGGCGTGGAATGCATCCTCGCGGCGCAGCACCGCTTGACGCGGCTGGCGCCGCAGGTTCGGTTTCAGTTCACCCTGGTTACGCGGGACGAGGACATCTTGGCCGGCGTTGCACCGGGTGCCGTGCGCCGTTTGCAGGCGCATCTGGCCAGTCGCGCAATCGCGCTGTTGCACAATTTTTCCGCGCTTGGCGAGTACAAGGGACACATCCTGGCGGCCGATGGGCACCGGATCGCGGCCGATTGCGCGCTCTGGGCGAGCACCGCCGAGGCCCACCGCTGGCTCTGCGATTCCACGCTTGACACGGACCAAAAGGGATTCATTCGCGTCGACCGGAACCTGCGCTCGCTCTCGCACCAGAACGTGTTTGCGGCCGGCGATTGCGCCCAATGGCATCGGCCGTTGCCCAAGGCGGGCGTGTACGCGGTTCGGATGGGACCGGTACTGGCGCATAACCTGCGGGCCGCAAGCGCGGGCGCGAAGCTGCAACAGTACCGGCCCCAGGCGCGGCACTTGCTCCTGATCGGCACCGGTGGCGCGAATGCGGTCGCCTCCTGGGGGGCGCTGGCGTGGGAAGGCGGGTGGGTCTGGCGCTGGAAGCAGCGTATCGACCGCGCGTTCCTGGCCCGCCACCGCTGAGGGTAAGCAAGCGCATTTGCCGATACCGCTTTTGCGCTAGACTGGGTTTTTGAAGCTTGTTCCAACCAAGGAGTGACCATGCCAACCGCAACCTGGAACGGCGCCGTTATCGCCGAAGCGAACGATCATGAAGTCGAGATCGTCGAGAACAACGTCTACTTTCCGCCCTCGAGCGTGAAGCAGGACTATTTGCAAAATAGCGAAAAGGAAACCGATTGCCATTGGAAGGGGACCGCCAATTACTATCACGTCGTGGTGAACGGCGAAGTCAACCGGGACGCCGCCTGGACCTATCGTCAGCCGCTCGAGGCAGCCAAGCAGATCGCCGGCTACGTCGCCTTCTGGCGCGGGGTCGACGTCCGGAGTTAAATTTCGCCCAATGATGGTGCGGCGCACAAAATCGGTGCTCGATCGCGCGCCTATCGTCGTTTTGTTAAGCAAAATCGTCCAAATTACCTCGTTTAAGGCTGGCACACCAATTGCTCAGGTAGAAGTAACGGTAAGGTGAGCGCCGCACGTCACGCCCATCTTGCTCCTGCCAGCTTGGCCTGCCACAGTAACGAGGAAACGAGGACACGATGACGAGCAATAGCAAAACCAATTTGACCCGCCGCAGCTTGTTGAAGGCGGGCGCCTCTCTCACCGCAGGCACCCTGGGCGGCCTCGCGACTCAGGGCGTGTGGGCCGCCGGCTCGGACAAGCCCGAAAAGGAGGAAGTCAAAGTCGGCTTCATTCCGCT
>JANPCW010000503.1:0-2060 GCA_031431155.1 Janthinobacterium sp.
GCTTGGGTTTCAATGATCGGCAACGCGGTCAGCGAACCGGTCTTGCCTGTGACGGCGCCGTTGGTGAACTTCTCGACGTAGATCGGGTTCACGCGCGCTGCGCGTTCGAGCAGGCGCGAGTGCAGGTAGAACACGTCGCCAGGGTAAGCTTCGCGGCCTGGTGGGCGGCGCAGCAGCAGGGAAATCTGACGGTATGCAACAGCTTGCTTGGACAGGTCATCATAGACGATCAGTGCATCTTCGCCGCGGTCACGGAAGTATTCGCCCATGGCGCAACCGGAGTACGGGGAGATGTACTGCATTGCGGCCGACTCGGAAGCCGATGCCGCGACCACGATCGTGTATTCCATCGCGCCATGCAGTTCGAGCGAGCGCACGATGTTCTTGATCGACGAGGCCTTTTGGCCGATCGCGACATAGATACACTTCATGCCCTGGCCTTTTTGATTGATGATCGCATCAATCGCCACGGCCGTCTTGCCGGTTTGGCGGTCGCCGATGATCAGCTCGCGCTGGCCGCGCCCGATCGGCACCATCGCGTCAATCGACTTCAAGCCGGTTTGCATCGGCTGCGACACCGATTGACGGGCGATCACGCCCGGCGCGATCTTTTCGATCGGGGTGGACAGCTTGGCATCGATCGCGCCTTTGCCGTCGATCGGCTGGCCCAGCGCGTTGACCACGCGGCCCAGCAGCTCAGGACCGACCGGCACTTCCAGAATGCGGCCGGTACATTTGACCGTGTCGCCTTCCGAGATGTGCTCGTAGTCGCCGAGAATGACGGAACCGACGGAATCGCGTTCCAGGTTCATCGCCAGGCCGAAGGTATTGCCGGGGAATTCCAACATCTCGCCTTGCATCACGTCCGACAAACCGTGGATACGGCAAATGCCGTCGGCCACGGAAATGACCGTGCCTTGATTGCGTACTTCAGCGCTGCCTTCAAGGCCTTGAATCCGGCTCTTGATCAACTCGCTGATTTCAGATGGGTTTAGTTGCATGCTAACTCCTAATAGTTTCTTGATGCGTAGAGCAAGGGGGCGAAGCCGCCAGCGAACGGGAAATGCCGAATGGGTATTGGTCCTTAGGACGCCAGCGCAACTTGCATCTGTTGCAGTTTAGCGCGCACCGAGGTATCGAGCACTTCATCACCAACGAGAACACGCACACCACCGATCAGCGACGGATCGACCGTCACCGTTGGGTTGAGCTTGCGGCCAAATTTCTTTTCCAGCGTTGTTACCAGCGCGGTCAGCTGCGCAGCGCTGATTTCAAATGCACTCGTGATCTCGGCATCGGCAGCGCCTTCCTGTGCGTTCTTGAGCACTTGGAACTGGGCGCCGATTTCCGGCAGCAAGCTGATGCGGCCGTTTTCGATCAACATGCTGAGGAAGTTTTTGGCTTCATCAGTAACGGGCGCCTTCACGATCGCCAGCAAGGTCGCCAGTACATCGCTGTCGGCGACGTTCGGATTGCGCGCAAACGCCTGAACGTCTGGGTGAGCACCCACTTGCGCCATCGTGACTATGAAGCGTGACCAGGAATCGAGGTTACCTTCTTTTGCGACGCGAAACAGGGCTTCGGCGTAGGGACGGGCGACAGTTGCGAGTTCAGCCATGATTACAGCTCGACGGCTAATTGCGACAACAGGTCGGCGTGGGCCGATGCATTGACTTCGCGTTTGAGAATCTGCTCAGCGCCTTTGACTGCCAGCGTTGCCACTTGACCGCGCAGTTCTTCGCGCGCTTTCGTCACTTGCTGATCGGCGTCGGCCTTCGCTTGCGCGATGATGCGCGCCGCTTCTGCCTGGGCGTTCTTCTTGATTTCATCGGCCACCAACTGGGCGCGCTTTTCTGCGTCGGCGATGCGCTTTTGACCTTCATCACGCGCGCCTGCCAATTCGAGCTGCACGCGCTTTTCAGCGGCAGCCATGGCCGCTTTGCCTTGGTCGGCTGCAGCCAGGCCATCAGCGATTTTCTTGGCACGTGCATCGAGCGCGTTCATCAGCGGAGGCCAAACGAACTTCGCCATGAAGCCGGCCAGGAGGAAGAACACTACGT
>JANPCW010000504.1:0-2673 GCA_031431155.1 Janthinobacterium sp.
CCGGATCTTGGGGCTGATCGCGGCCTCTCCCCTGTTCGGCAACAAGATCCGGGTCAGCGGCCACAGCAGCGCCGCGATCCAGGTGTTCATTTCGACGCTGGTCAGCGTGATCATGGCAGACGCACCCGGCCTAGCCGACCAGGCCCGGAATGCCGGTAAACACCTGGCGCATGTAATCGAGCATGACTGCCAGCATCCACGGCCCGGCCACGATCAGCGCCACAAAGATGCCGACCAGCTTGGGAATGAAGGACAGGGTCGCTTCGTTGATCTGGGTCGCGGCCTGGAAAATGCTCACGATCAAACCGATGATCAGGGCCACCAGCAGCATTGGCGCGGCCACCATCAGGGTCACTTCCATCGCATTGCGGCCCAGCGTCATCACGCTTTCTGGAGTCATCGGGGCGCCTTAGTAGAAACTTTGAGACAGGGAGCCGATCAGCAGCTGCCAGCCGTCGACCAGCACGAACAGCATCAGCTTGAACGGGAGCGAAATGACGGCCGGGGACATCATCATCATCCCCATCGACATCAACACGCTCGCCACCACCATGTCGATGATCAGGAACGGGATGAAGATGGCAAACCCGATCTGGAACGCCGTTTTCAACTCGCTGGTGACAAACGACGGAATCAGCACCCGCAGCGGGATGTCTTCCGGGCCGTTCAAGGCCGGCGAGCGCGAAATCTTGACGAACAGAGCCAGGTCGGACTGGCGCGTCTGGTGCACCATGAAGGTCTTGAGCGGCGCCACGCCGGCATCCATGGCCTGGCCCATGGTGATCTTGTTTTCCTGAAGCGGCAGATAGGCGTCGGTGTAAATCTTGTCGAACACGGGGCCCATCACGAACAGGGTCAAGAACAGGGCCAGCCCGACCATCACCTGGTTCGGCGGCGCCGACTGGGTGCCGATCGCCTGGCGCAGCAGCGACAACACGATGATGATGCGGGTAAAGCTGGTCATCATCAGCAAGGCGGCCGGCAGGAACGACAAGGCCGTCATCAGCAGCAGCGTTTGGACCGGCAGCGAATACGATTGGCCACCGCCCGCTGCCGGGGTGCTGGTGAAGGCCGGTATGCCCTGCTGGGCGGCAGCCCACAGCGGCAATCCGAGGATGGTTAGCGCGAATGCGTATTTCAATCCTGTTTTTATGCCCGTTTTTGAGCGCGATTTTAAGCTGGTTGGTAAGCTCGTCAATAAGCTATTTTGCATTGCGTTTTTCTATCGTTTGTTTCAGCCAGTCGCCAAAGGTGGCGGCCGGCACTGCTGTTGAGTCGGACAACACGGCCACGCCTTGCTGTTTTGGCATGGTCGCCAATGCGTTCACGCGGCCCGGTGCGGCGCCGACCACGATCCATTGGTCGGCCACCTCGATCACCATGATGCGTTCGCGCCCGCCCAGGTTGAGCGCGCCCACGATGCGCACCGGCGCGGCGCCGGCTGGCGGCTTTGGGCCGTAGCGTTTCAGAAACCAGGCCAAGCCCGCCAACAGCCCGAGCACAGCGCTCAGCGCAAGAATGGTTTGCAGCAGGCTGCCGGCCGAGGATCCGGCCATCGGGCCGGGCGCCACGGGGGCGGCCGCCATCGGGGCCGGGCGTCGCGCGATCGGGGCAGGTTCCGATGCAGCGCCGACCGGCGCAGGCGCACTGGCCATCGGCGCGGATGCGGTTGCCACAGTAGCGGCCGGGGCCGGTTCGGTCACCGTTGCTGCGCCGACCGAACCGGCTACCGCTATACAGATCGAGATCGTGGCCAGCAGCGCCGACCTGGCGCGCAGCCTCATTTGTTCAGTTTCCGAATCCGTTCCGACGGCGTGATGATGTCGGTCAGGCGAATCCCGAACTTGTCGTTGACCACCACCACCTCGCCTTGGGCGATCAGGCAGCCGTTGACCAGCACGTCCATCGGTTCGCCAGCCAGGCCGTCCAGTTCCACCACGGAACCCTGTGCCAACTGCAGCAGGTTCTTGATGGCGATCTTGGTACGGCCCAGTTCCACCGTTAATTGCACCGGGATATCGAGAATGAAGTCGATATCGTTATGGGTTTCGGCCTTCGGACCCTTGCTCGAAAAATCCTGGAACACGGCGGCGCTTGGCGTCGGGTTTTGCATGGCAGCCGCTTCGGCCTTGGCTTGCTCGGCGATTGCCGCGCCCCAATCGTCTTCCGCGCTTTGATCGTCTTGATTGTCAGACATGATGTTCTCCTGTTTTTCTCACGCCAGCGCGAATTGCGCCGGGACCCGCAGTTTTATTTGGTTTCAGTATTGGCGAGCAGTTTCTCGACCTTGATCGCATATTGCCCATTGAGTACCCCATAGGTGCATTCCATCACCGGCACCCCGTCTACCGTCGCTTCGATCATTTCCGGGATGGTCAAAGGAATGATATCGCCCGCCTTCATGTTCAAGATATCGTCGAATGAGACCTTGGCCGTGCCCAGCGCGGCCACCAGCTGCACCTCGGCGATCTGGATCTGCTGCGTCATCAGGCGGATCCAGCGCTTGTCCACTTCCAGCGCCTCGCCCTGCAAGCTGGAAGTGAGCGCATCGCGGATCGGTTCGATCATCGAATACGGCATGCAAAAGTGGATCTGGCCGCTGACCGAGCCCAGTTCCACCGTAAACGTGGACGCCACCACTACCTCGTTGGGGGTGGCGATGTTGGCAAACTG
>JANPCW010000505.1:0-4735 GCA_031431155.1 Janthinobacterium sp.
AACCACCTCACGTAAGCTAACGGTGGCCAAGAAGCGCCAGTTCGCCGCGCTCAACGAGCGTTACTTGGCCGAAGTGCTTGGCCTACACGTCTAGCTTTTGATGCGATTGCCCTGTGAAGGAGGCGCCCGACAGCTCGCGGGCGGTCAGGTTGTGCAAGGCCGCGTGCAGCGGCTCTTTCAGGCTCAGCAACAAGGCCACCACCACGCCCGCGCCCGCCGCCAGCACTGGCTGCTCGGCTTGCGCCAGGCTGCCGAGGAGAAAGGTGACCAGTAAGGCGATCTCGCTCGTTAGACCGCGGTCCCCGGCGCGCAGCAGATCACCCAGGTAACCGGCCGTGACCAGCAGCGCGAAGGCGGCAAACAGCGCCACCCAGACTGCTACGCCAAGGTACAGGGCGAATAGCGTCGCCAAGCCGCCGCATAGACCGCTCAGGGCAAATGTGCGGATGCCGGCGACCTGTCCCGCATCGTCGCTCCCACGTGCACGCCAGCCGCGCTCGGTGCCGATCAATAACCCAATGCCAAGGGCAGTGGCGAGGTTGAGAAGCGATTCCAGGGCGATGAACATGGCGCTGACCAAGGTGGTGGATGAGCGCATTTTACCCGGGACGCTGGTGAGGATACAAAGTTCGACGGCAGCTTTGGGGGTATCCCCGGACTTGACAGTCGCGCTGGCGTCAAGCGTGAGTGAATAAGGATCTCAGCGCTTCGCACACCACGGTACGAACACGCCTAGTGTCATCAAAACTGTTCCCATTCGTCCCGACTGCCCGACTTGGCGTTGGCCGCGCGCTTGCACTGGCCTGAGTTAAAGAGCCCATTCGGTACAGTCGCAGTAGAAATGCTCCTCGCTGAGAGTTTCGTCACATTGGTCATGAAAGGGGTTGTTGTCATGACGGCACAGTGATCTGCGCCGTTCTGCACGCCATCGAGCTTGAATACGCTGACCACCTGCGCCAAATTGCCGGCCTGATCCTGCAATGAGTCGGCCGCCGCCGCCGCCTCTTCCACCAGCATCGCGTTTTGTTGCGTGACCTGATCCATCTGGATGATCGCCTGATTCACTTGTTCGATACCCACGCGTTGCTCGCCGCTGGCTACAGTGATCTCGCTCATGATCTCAGTCACCCGCAAGACGCTTGCGACCATCTCTTCCATGGTAACGCCGGCTTGCTCGACCAACTTGCTACCGGTTCCGACCTTGGCAACAGCGTCGCCGATCAATTCCTTGATTTCCTTGGCGGCCCCCGCTGAGCGCTGCGCCAGGTTGCGCACTTCGCTGGCCACGACCGCGAAACCACGGCCTTGCTCACCGGCGCGGGCAGCCTCCACCGCGGCATTGAGCGCCAGGATATTGGTCTGGAATGCGATGCTGTCGATCACGCCAATAATGTCGGCGATTTTCCTGGCTGACGCATTGATCGAACCCATGGTAGCGACTACTTGCGACACCGCGGCACCGCCCTTGACCGCGACTTCGGAAGCCGATAGCGCCAGCTGGTTGGCCTGGTGCGCATTGGCCGCGTTGTGTTTAACGGTCGTGGCGAGTTCTTGTATCGACGATGCGGTTTCTCCCAGCGAACTGGCCTGTTGTTCGGTACGGGAAGATAGGTCGAGATTGCCGGCGGCGATCTGGCGGGAGGCGGTGGCGATGGTGTCGGTGGATTGCCTGATTTTTCCTACTGTTTGCACCAAATTTTGTTGCATCGCTTTCATCGCAAACAACAGGCTCTGATGGTCGTCATGCTTTGTTTCGACCGCAACCGTCAAGTCGCCGGCAGCGATACTGCGCACGATCTGGGCTGCATATTCCGGCTCACCGCCAAGCTGGTGATAGATATTGCGGATCAGGAAAAAGCCGATCAACGCTGCGATCAGTGCCCCCAATGCAATCGCGACAATCACCGTGCCTCGCAGCGCCACGTAGCGGGCGCTCGATTGCTCATATTCTTTCTTGGCTTCATCGACCTGCAGCTTGCGTAATGCATCAACGCTCGCCCTGACTGCAGGGACCAGCGATTGAAGGTGATCCTGCAGTTGACTGGCATCGGCCAGTTTGCCTTCGCGCATGGCGGCAACAGCGGGAAACAAGCCTTCCCTAAGCATTCTTGTGCGGGCTTCGGCGAACTTGTCAGCCAGCCGCCGCTCTTGCGCTGTCAGCGCGCCCGCCGTGTATACGGTCCAAGTCTGGCTGATCTCGGCGGCATTTTTTTCAATCAGCTCGGACTTGATTTTAATCGTTGCTTCCATCGAATCCTGTAAAGCCTCGGCAAGGGCAAGCTGGTTCTGCACCACCAGACGGTCTATGCGAGAGACCTGTTCAAGGGCGACGGTACGGTCCTCGTATACGATTTTCAAACCTTGGTTGGCATGATTCATCCCGAACAATCCCAATAGTCCGATGCCGATGGACAATAGGGAAAGCAAGGCGATTACGGCGCTCAAGCGCATTTTAAGAGTCATATTTTGTTCAATTTTCCTGTTGGACAACGCGAAATCGGACTGACATGATCGCTATTAATTGTTGCCACACAGCATATTTGATGAATGTGTCTTGATGATGACAACCTTGCTCGACACACGCCGCAAGGGCTGCGGGACACATAGCATGCCGGAAAAAGGCCATGAATGAAGGCATCCCGGCAGCCCCGACTGCCAGCTCTCGCCCAGTTCAAGCGCCTCTCTTGAACTACACGCCCTGACGTTGGTCGGATTATTCTTAAAGTGTGGTGTAGGTTGGATATGCGTAAGCCCAGATCTCGGAATGCATCGGTTGGTCGGCGAGCGCCCGGTAACAGAATATTGCTAGAAAGGAATTAATGAATCGCGTCACCTGGAACATCCAGAGGGGGGCTGTTGGCAGGGCGAGAGACGCATCCGATCACCAACCTATTCTGTGCGCTAGGCCGAATCGTGGTGCCGAGGTCTTCTCAAACGAGCTTAGGAAGTAGGGCGTGTTGCGCTTTCCAAAAGTGCGGGCCCATGAATCGGAAACGATTTTACAGTCACAACGGGTAAGCCGCGCTATCGGCCTCTGGTGGAATTGAGCCTCTCAGACGTCACCGCTCTGCATGCCGCGATGGTCACCTAAAAACTGGCAACCCTGTTCGCGACATGCGCAGGTCGGTGTTACTTTTGATGCACACTCACAAAAATGAAAGGCCGGCTGACGGCCCCCGCTTGCATGTGACCGCAACATTGCTGAATTACTTGTCTTTCTTTGCCCTTTCAGCTTTCAGTGGCGGAAGCGCCGCCAACGCCCCCTTGAGTGCAGCCAGGTTCAGAGACTTGATTAGCCCAATACCGACTCGCAGCAATTCATTTTTTTTGACGGCAACGCCGGAGTTGATGCAGGATTTCTTCAGATCTCCCAGCACCTTGTATTCCACTTCCAGAAACGTAAAGCGGTCGCTCACAAGCTTTTGCGCTTTGACCTTCGTTTGCAACACTGCCGGGCTTGCGTCAGCATGCACTGTCGCGGGCTGCTTTGATGCGGCTTTCAGAATAGACGTTTTCTTCGCGGCCGGGACCGTGGCCGTTGCTACCGCCGCTTGCGTGCTGCCCGTTTTTGGCTTGACCGCAGCAGCTTTCACGCGTGGCGTCGGACGCTTCGGTCCGGCAGGCGGCTTGGCGTTCGCCGCGCCCGTACTGGTCGGCACCGCCGCCGTCTCTTTCGCTCGTGGTGTCTTGATCATGTCGTCCTCGCAGAAAATTGGATAAACTAATATAGATAACAAGTCTCAATGTTGCAAGAAATAAATCGAGGCGACGTTGCATGTTATTCTATGGACGGAGACATGCTAGTTCCTCACGACTCTCATGGCTGCACATTGACTGTGCATTGTGGTAGCGTCTTAGCATACGATAAATCGCTCTGCTGCAACCGATCATCCAGATCGTGAATGGCGAAATCATCGGTTATGAAGCTTGATCCGCAAATCGAGGACTGTGCCGCCACGTAGTGCTGGAACGCTTTGCCGAAGGGCTTGCTATTGCGATCTCGATCACTTCAAGCCTTTTAACCATGTGTACGGGTGCCGCAACAGCGGCGACGGTATCCAAGAAACAGGCAAAGAAAATTCACGGCTACAGCTTGTTCATCGATCGGCGCAAACTGCAAGCTTGATGAGGTTAGGGGCGTTTGGGGCATTTTGCTGTGAGTCATCGCAGCGGCTGCCATTAAGTTCGATGCCATATGCTCGTAACGGTTGTTCCGATCATCATGACCGATATCGCCGTTCGACCCAATTGCGCGGTCACGGCCGTGACGGGATCGCGCTCGGGCCTTTGGCGTTCTCGATCGATTCTGCGATGCAAATCGCGGGTGTCAGTACCATTGCTCCCGTTGCCAACCGACAGGACAGTATCAATTGAGTGAATTTCCGGCTACCGTTGCTGCTGCCGAACACTCTGTCATCAAGAAGTCATCGTCCAATGGTATGGTGCAGGCGCCCGATATCACCGTCGAACAGGGCAAGATACCGGACGGGTACGCCTGCACCCGGACCATTCACAAGGACGGCGCCGGACAACCCGTTGCCGAGCAATGGCAGCGCCAGCGGCAGTTTCACCGATCCGAAAGACCCGGGCGCCACCCGCGAAATGCTGGTTTTTTGTTGACCCAAGCGCACGAAAAGTAGGAATTAATTGCTCTTGATAAACAAAATAAACGCACGCTATCTGGTACGATGCGGGCGGTCTAGACGCCTCACCCCATTTCGAAAAGAACTTGATG
>JANPCW010000506.1:0-2409 GCA_031431155.1 Janthinobacterium sp.
CAAGCCGCCAAAGCCAAAGCTCGAGGCTATCGCTCCAACCGAAACTTTGCCAGCATCATTTACCTCGTCGCCGGCAAACTCGATCTCTCTTGTCAACCCACATGAAACAGCGAAGAACCCAAAAGGTTCGAAGGATTCGTAGCGAAAGACTTTGACCACCGGGGTTGTTCCCTATCGCTTTCAGATGTCTGAGCCAAACGTGGACGAGATCCTCCGTCAACTGATCAACGGTTCTGATTTTGCAGTGATCGATGACCCTTTCTAAGTGCCGGCGATTGAGTTCGTGACTGCACGCCTTAACGTTCTCACGAGCCAGGAAGATTTCAAGCGCGGCGCGAATATCTTTTCCACGAACAACCTGGCCAGCCCGCACTTGAACGGCCTCAACGGCCATTTTTCGTGCGTAGTCGTATGCAAGCGCCTTACCTGCACCGATAGGATGGACCTTCGAATGGCACTGGCCACGCTCATCGCGCCAGCCGCTATGCCATTTTGGTCCTCGCTTAAACGCCCAAAAGGAAGGGTTCGACATGCGGGCGCCATTATAGATTTCCCATTTGCTTGTTGGCCAGCCAGTGCGCAATCGCTTCGCGGTTGAAAACCCTCTTGCGCGGACTGATCGGCACGGAAGGAATCTCGCCTTTGGCCGCTTTCTTGTACACGGTTTTGACGCTGTAGTGCAAGAGTGACGCGATCTCTTGGATCGTCATCATCGTTCGCAATTCGTTCATGGCACCTCCCTCTATTGACCGCTTGAGCTTTCGGCGCCTTAGCTAGGCCCGCCGGCCCTACCCATAAAGGGTTCACGCGCCGAAATATGCACTCGGGATTCTTGATCATCACGTCCAAGCGCGATAAAGTATCGCCAGTGATTTTGAACAACGTTCATCTCCACTGAAAGACGGCGGATCGGTATTTCTTGGATTTGACGTCTGGTTTGACGCCGGGGGTCGCGTCGGATGCGGCGAATCTCCCGCAAACCATTTTCGCCGGAGCTTTGGGATTGGGCGTTTGACAGAATCCCGAGAATTGCTGCGGCTTTTCATGGGATTGACCAGGAGGAACTTCAAGCGGAGCTTGCGCTCACGCTCCTGCAGTTGCAGCGCAAACCACCGAGAGGAATTCTCGACTGGAAATCCTACTTAGCCAAGAGCCTTCTCAACAGGGCGTCAAAGCTAGCCAAACGCTGGCGGCGGCAACGCGAAATTGAAATTGGTTCAGATCAATCGACGTTGCACGACAATTTCGTCCTGCAAGTCGTCGCCGCGGATCAACCGGATCCTCCGTCGGCGGACGAATTCCAACGAACCCGTCGGCGCCTCTCGCGTCGCTCCTTCGCGTTCCTCCGCCTTCTCGACGAATGCCACGGAAGTGTCTCCGATCTGGCCCGCAAGCTCGGCCAACACAGGAACACCGTTGGTCAACGACTTCGAAGGATTCGAGAGTATCTGCGTTCCATTGAAAACGTTTGCAAGACACTTGCCGAGCAAGTCGCAGAACGCTTACCGACACCTCCAAAGCAGGCAATGACGCGCCGCGCTCGCATCGTGCAAGCGCTCGCGGATGGACGTACCTGTCGCGAAATTGAGAAGGCTCTCGGCGTTTCACAACCGGCTATCGCCCGTTGGCGGCACCGATTCGAAGACCTGGGCCTGGCCGGATTGCAGTCCAAGTCCAGAGGGCGTTGTCCGTCGGATCGCCGCATTCATTTCGAAAGTTGGCTGCGCACGGCTCGCCCAGAGGCGATGTGCGTGCCTCTTTCCGCACTTGCCAAGCGCTTTGGGCTCGGCAAGACCACCGTCCACCGAATCATTAAGGCAGTACGTCGATGATGGTGCGCGTCTTTGGGGCAAAGCCCTACAGATGCGTAGGCACAAAACATATGGCACTCAACTACTACTTCGTCCCCATTCCTAACGCCGTCGTCGAGGCAATGCTGGCTTCCCGGCTGACGGGAGGCCAACTGCGGATTCTGCTTTGGACATTGCGCAAGACGATCGGCTGGAACAAAGTCTGGGTCTCGGCAACCTGGTATCGGATTGCCAAAGAACTTGGGCTAGAGCGTTCGCGGGTGCGCCGCGATGCCCGGCATTTGATCACCGAGGGCGTAGTCATCCAGAAGGGGCCCGAACTGCGCGTCGAACCCGATCCGGCTCGGTGGGCTGCGGGGCTCCGGCGCCCCGCAACAGAGGCACCGGCGCCCCGCGATAGGGGCGTCGCTGCCCCGCTTTTCCGACGGGCTAAAGACAGTACTAAAGACAATAAATAGGTTCTTCGCTGTTTCATGTGGGTTGACAAGAGAGATCGAGTTTGCCGGCGACGAGGTAAATGATGCTGGCAAAGTTTCGGTTGGAGCGATAGCCTCGAGCTTTGGCTTTGGCGGCTTGAACGAGACTGTTGATTCCTTCG
>JANPCW010000507.1:0-3364 GCA_031431155.1 Janthinobacterium sp.
CAGGTTGTCGTACAGCGCGGCGCCGCGATTGACGACGTCGCAACAGGGCATGATGCCTTCCGGAAGCCGGTGTTCGTACTTCCACAGCTTGCCGCCGGTCTTGACATCGAGCGCAAAGATGCGCGAATAGGATCCGGTCACGAACATCTTGCCATTGTGGATCAGCGGTTGCGATTCCTGCCCGCGCTGCTTTTCGCCGCCAAACGAAAACGACCATGCAGGCACCAGCCGCGACACATTCTTGGTATTGACCTGGGTCAGCGACGAGTAACGCTGCCCTTGGGTGCCCATGCCATTGGACAATACGTCATTGCCCGATTTAGCATCGTTCGCAATCATCGCATCCGTCACGCCCGCTGCCTTTGTAGCCCCGGCAGCTGGAGCGGCATTTGAAGCGGCAGGCAGTGTGCCTGAGAGCGCGGTAAAAATAATAGTCCCTAATAATTTCTTGTACATTTTTCCTCCAGTTGAACTAAACATGAGTCTGGTTGCTGATCGGACCACTCCAATCAGATCGACTCTGCACATCGTTGGCAATCTGCGTGCCATCTATTTTTTAAATACGCTAAATTTTGGTCAAAATGCACTGCTTTAGCGCGAAGGGATACCGATGTCACGCCCCGATAGTTTTATTAACATCGGCAAACAAGTGGACCAGCATGGTGTGTTCGAGCCGCTCGTTTTCCTCTTCCGAAAACAATCGTAAGCGCGCCAGGAAGCGCTTTCCGGTACCGTTATCGAGTGAAAACATGCCACCGATGCCATCGACCGCATCGATGATCAGTTGCGTACTTCTCCAGCCTTCGAACTGAGGATGGCCCAAGTAAAATGGCGTGCCGCCCAGGTTGCCCAGATAGGCATCGTCCGCGCCGACACTGAAGTCGGCCAAGGCATAGCACATCGGCGAGCTACCGTCACAGCCACCGCCGGGCTGAAAAAACATGAGCGGCCCATATTTTTTCTGCAGCGATGCAAGCAAAACCAGCGCACCGTCTGTAGCGATAACGCGATCGACTATGGGAGATGTCATTATTTCCTCAATAAAAGCAGCAACAGGGCCTTGACTTGCCTGGCCCCCGCAAGCCCTGGTTCAGAAGAAACCGAGTTTTTGCTCGCTGTAGCTGACCAGCAGGTTCTTGGTCTGCTGGTAGTGGTCCAGCATCATCTTGTGGGTCTCGCGGCCGATCCCCGATTCCTTGTAGCCGCCGAAGGTGGCGTGCGCCGGATAGGCGTGGTAACAGTTAGTCCATACCCGGCCCGCCTTGATGGCGCGGCCCATGCGATAAGCCACATTGCCGTCACGGCTCCACACGCCAGCGCCCAGGCCGTAGGGCGTGTCGTTGGCAATTTCCAGCGCCTCGGCTTCGTCCTTGAAGGTGGTCACCGCCAGCACCGGCCCGAAGATTTCTTCCTGGAAGATGCGCATCTTGTTGTGCCCCTTGAAAAGAGTCGGCTGGACGTAGTAACCGTCCTCAAGATCGCCCCCCAGATGCGCGCGGCCGCCACCGATCAGCAGCTCGGCACCTTCCTCTTTCCCCACATTCATGTAAGACATGATCTTGGCCATCTGCTCTTTGGAAGCTTGCGCGCCCATCATCGTGTCGGTGTCGAGCGGGTTGCCCACCTTGATGGCTGCCACGCGCGGCAATGCCCGTTCCATGAACTCGTCATAGATCGACTCTTGAATCAGCGAGCGAGACGGGCAGGTGCATACCTCACCCTGGTTGAATGCAAACAGCACCAGTCCTTCGATGGCTTTGTCGAAGAAGCTGTCGTCTTTTTTGGCCACATCGGCAAAAAAGATGTTCGGTGATTTTCCGCCCAGTTCCAGAGTAGCGGGAATCAAATTGCTGGCGGCGGCCTGTGCAATGACGCGGCCGGTGGCGGTGGATCCGGTAAACGCAATCTTGGCGATGCGCTTGCTAGAAGCTAAGGGCATGCCGGCTTCGCGACCGAAGCCGTTGACGATGTTCAGTACGCCGGGAGGCAGCAAGTCGGCGATCAGCTCAGCCATGATCAGAATGCTGATCGGGGTCGATTCGGCCGGCTTGAGCACCACGCAGTTGCCGGCGCCAATGGCGGGGGCGAGTTTCCATGCCGCCATCAAGATCGGGAAGTTCCACGGGATGATCTGACCAACCACACCCAACGGCTCGTGGAAGTGGTAGGCGACTGTGTTCTCGTCGATATCGCTGAGGCCACCTTCCTGAGCGCGCAGGCAGCCGGCAAAGTAACGGAAATGGTCGACGGTGAGCGGAATGTCGGCGTTGAGCGTTTCGCGGATCGGCTTGCCGTTGTCTACCGTTTCGGCGTAGGCGAGCAGTTCGAGGTTAGCTTCCAGGCGGTCGGCAATCTTGAGCAACAGGTTCGAGCGTTCAGCCGGCGAGGTACGGCCCCACTTGTCGGCGGCGGCATGGGCCGCATCGAGTGCTAGCTCAATGTCCTCTGCGCCGGAGCGGGCAGCCTTGGTGTAGGGCCTGCCGCTGATCGGGGTGATGACATCGAAATATTCACCTCTGACCGGGGCGACCCATTTGCCACCAATGAAGTTATCGTAGTGGGTTTTGAAATTGATCTTGGCATTAGCGGTACCGGGGGCTGCGTAGAGCATTGTGTCTCCTTGTCGAATACGATTGATAAATATGTTTTGGCGGGCTTCGATCGATTGCCGACCAAGCGCCCCATGCCCGCCATCCACTCAGCAATCGCCATGCCAAGCTGGCCCAACAATTTTTATCCATGGACGCCAGATGGAATAAGGGAGGCCAAACGTGCGCCGTAGCGACGCCTTACCCCACTCGCCGGTATCGGGATGTGTTTTTTTCGATCACGTCTTGTGAACGGTGTTCCAAATTGTGTCAATTGCGAATGGCACCGCGATTTGCGGCACCAGTTCATCCCACCGGCATGCGATGGCATGGGATTTGCTCCACAGAAGCAACAAAGGCCGCTCGAAAATCGGCCTATTCTGAAGCGATGCCGTTAGAAATGGGAGTGCAGCGGCAACGAGCCCATCGTTATTAATGACCCTTCGATCAAGCATATGGAACAACAATTCACACGCACAGCGATGCTGATGCACTGGTTCATAGGGCTCATGCTGCTGGCCCAGTTCGGGTTCGGTTGGCTGCTCGACGGCATTGCGCGCAACACGCCGGCGCGCGGCTATTTCATCAATTTGCACAAGAGCACGGGCCTTGTGATCGGTGTTTTGATTCTGCTGCGTATCGGCTGGCGCCTCACCCATCAGCCGCCGCGCCTACCGTTGTCGATGCCGCACTGGGAGCGGCGCGTGGCCAAGATCACCCATCTTGCGATGTATGCCTGCATGCTGCTCATGCCGCTGTCAGGCTACCTCGCATCG
>JANPCW010000508.1:0-4624 GCA_031431155.1 Janthinobacterium sp.
GCAGCACGATGCGCGCGCGCAGCGCTAGTCTCACACTGGTGAGTCCGGAGCGGACCAACGCCGTCAATTCGGCATGCTCTTCATTTGTCAGCAGAATCTCAGTCGCAATTCGCATTCGCGCTCTCCTATCGATCATGCAAGAATAGACGGAAAAGCGCTCCATTTCAATACGGATCAACAAGAATGCAACACTACACTAGTAGGGTATTGCGCCGGTCAAGCGTTCATCTGCATGAACCTTAACGAACCGGCGTAGGGCGGCGTAGGGCGGAAAAGCGCAGCGAATTGCGAATGCAATTCGGGCACTGGAAAAATCGTTCGCCGCCTTCCGCCGAAAGTGAAGAGGCTTGGGGCGGACTTTCTTCGAGGGGCGGACTGTTTTGCAATCCGCCCCCCCGCTTGCACCTTCCACACGGGTGCCAAGTCGGGTGCATCTTCCGGCGGAAGGCGGCGAATGTTTTTTTCCGGTGCCCGAATTGCATTCGCAATTCGCTCCGCTTTTCCGGCCTACCCGCAGCATCCACGCAGCTGCCGCAGCTTGCCGCCATCGGTCGTCACAAACCGTTCGATAGCGTCCAGCGTGGGCGCCAGCGCGCGTAGCGGCCCGGCCAGTGAGACCACCAGCGTGGCATGGCCGACTTTGTCAAAATACTGTTCCGTGACAGGCACGCCCTGGGCACGCAATCGGCGTGCCAAGCCACCGGTATTGCGGGCCGGGTTGACGACCTTGTCGTTCTTCGCGGCGATTAATAGCGCCGGCGGCGCGCGATTGCTTACGTGGTTGATCGGTTGCGAATCGGGCGGCGTATCGGGAAAGAAAAACACCGGCCGCACCGCCTTGTTCTCGATCGGAATGAAGTCGTAAGGGCCCGCCAAGCCGATCCAGCCGCGCAGCGTCGCCGTCGTCATGCCATGCCGAGCCAGCAATTTTTCGTCCAGCGCGATCATGGCCGCATTGTAGGCGCCTGCGCTATGGCCGAGCAAGAACAGGCGCTTCGGGTCACCGCCGTAGCGCGCCACCTGTTTAATGGTCCAGGCAACGGCCTGCGCCGCGTCGTCCAGAATGCCTTGGTAGTGCACCTCAGGATACAGGCGGTAATCCGCAATGACCGCGACCATGCCGCGCGAGGCCAGCGCGTGGCCGACAAACGCGTAATCGGCGCGCTCGCCGGTAGTCCAGTTGCCGCCATAGAAGAACACCACCACCGGGGATGCGCCGCTTGCCGTTTGCGGCGCGTAGATGTCGAGCTTGTGGCGCGCGCCGGTACCGTAGGACAGGTTCGCCGTCACGCGCGAAGCACGCGCTGACGACAGCGCGTTGACCGCCGCAAGCGGCGAACAGGCGACCAAGCCGGCGATCAGGGGAACGGCACCGACCAACCCGAATACTATCTTTCCAATTGTGCTGATTGCCATGGTCATCGCGCTCCCGAGTCAATTGTAAGCATGGACGACTTGACAGGTCCGAAGTTCAAGCAACTCGGCTGGGACGACAGGTATATTGCATCGAGGTTGGCGCTCGCGCGATGGCTAAGCGGGCAGCACCAACATCACACGGCCATCCAGCGCGTTGGGATCTCGATGCCGCCGCTACGCGCAGCGTCAGCGTAGGCGTGCATTGCATTGATCGCTGCCTCCAGTTCCGCTTGGTCCGGTTTCTGCTGGAAGCCTTTGATGTGCTCGTTAAGTGATGCCAGTTGCTTGTTCCATGCGTGCCGATTGGTCATGCTCATGCGGTGGTTCCTCCTTAAAACGCACAGGATGCCGCAGTTTGTGGTGGCGCTCCGTTCGCTGTCGCACACAGGCGGCTGCATAGCACAGTCGGGCCGCGAACGCAGCGTTCCCTTTGCAAACAGGGCCCGGCGGAACCGGCGCATCATCGCAAGCGGCGCTTGCTTAAGATGCATCAAGGAAATACTGTATCGCCTCAACTAACATCTGTTGGACGCCCCATGACGGACGTCCCGATCGACAACAAAGAGGGTGAGAATATGAAAAAGACTACAGCAGTAAGATTGCTTGCAACAGTTTCCAGCGCGCTTGCGCTATCGTTGACGGCTGCCTATGCAAGCGCCGAGCCAGCATTACCAGTCATCGTACAAGAGTTGCTTGCTCCGCCGGCAATGCCGCCGCAGATTACCCGCAAGACGCCGGCCCGGGTCGTGGTGAACCTCACGGTCGAAGAAGTCGAGCGGGAAATTGCCCCCGGAACGCGTTACATGTTTTGGACATTCGGCGGCACGGTCCCCGGCAAGATGATCCGGGTGCGTGAAGGCGATACGGTTGAGTTGCACCTGAAAAACCTCGCCGGCAATAAGCTACCCCACAATATCGATCTGCATGCGGTCACCGGTCCCGGCGGCGGCGCCGGGCAAACCCTGATTGCGCCGGGCAACGAAGCGACGTTTACCTTCAAGGCCCTGGCCTCGGGCCTGTATGTGTACCACTGCGCCACCGCGCCGGTTGGCATGCACGTCGCAAACGGCATGTACGGGATGATCCTGGTTGAGCCCAAAGAGGGCATGTCCAAGGTCGACCATGAGTATTACGTGATGCAGGGCGATTTCTATACCACGGGCGCATACCGTGCCGACGGACTGCAAAACTTCGACATGCAAAAGGCGATCGACGAACGGCCCACGTACGTCTTGTTCAACGGCGCCGACGGGGCGCTGACCGGCAAGCAGTCGCTCACGGCCAAGACTGGCGACAAGGTGCGGATGTATTTCGGCGTCGGCGGCCCCAATATCACGTCCAGTTTTCATGTGATCGGCGCGATTTTCGACAAAGTGTACACCGAGGGAGGCAAGCGTTTTCAGGAAAATGTCCAGACCACCATGGTACCGGCCGGCGGTTCAACGATTGTCGAATTCGTGCCTAAGGTGCCTGGCAACCTGACCATTGTCGACCATTCCCTCACGCGGGCCTTCAACAAGGGCGCCATCGGCTTGATGGCCGTGACCGGTGCGGAACAACCGAGCATTTATGGCAAGGGCGTCACGACCGCTTTGCCTGCGGCAGCCAAAACGGCAGCGGCAGCGGCAGCGACGCCGGCACCGGCCAAGGCCCCGGCAGCGCCGGCCGATGCCAAACTGGCCAGGGGCAAGGCGGTGTACGAGCGGACTTGCGCTTCTTGCCACCTGCCCGACGGCAAGGGAGTGGCCGGGGTATTTCCGCCATTGGCCGATTCCGACTTCTTCCAGCAGCGTCCGTATGAAATGGCCCATATCGTGCTGCATGGCCGTAGCGGCGAATTGGTGGTCAACGGACAGCATTACAACTCCGTGATGCCGGCGCAAGACCTCAGCGATGAAGATGTCGCGGCGGTGATCAATTACGTCAATGTCGACATGAACAAGGGAAAGCCGGTCCTGACCCCTGAGCAAGTCAAGGAAATGCGCAAGACCAAAGCGCAATGATGAAATGAGATCCGCCATGAAATTCATCGCCCGGCTTGGCATCCTCGTTTTGCTGTCAGGTGGCTTGACGGCGCGCGCGATGGCCGGTGATTACCTGCCGCTGCCGGGTGGTGAATTTCGCAGCGTATTGCCGGCCGACGGAAAAACGGCGCCGGCAATCATCGCGCCGTTTTCAATGCGCACCAAACCGGTCAGCAATGCCGAATATCGCCAATTTGTCTTGAAGCACCCGCAGTGGCAGCGCGGTCAGGTGCCCGCCGTGTTTGCCTCGGCGGACTATTTGTCGGATTGGACCGGCGCGCTCGACTACGCCCCGCGCGCATCTTCGGCGCCGGTAACACAGGTCAGCTGGTACGCCGCGATGGCCTTTTGCGAAAGCGAGCAGGCGCGCCTGCCCCGTTGGTATGAATGGGAGTTTTCCGCAGCCGCAGACGAGAGCCGCACCGACGCGCGCGACGATCCGGTCTGGCTCGCGCGCATCCTCGCCTGGTATTCCCGGCCTGGCAATACGCCGCCCCAGTCGATCGGCCTGGCGCCGCCGAATCGCTATGGCATCTATGACATGCACGGGCTGGCATGGGAGTGGGTGGAGGATTTCAACGGCCTGTTTGTCAGTGCGGACAGCCGGGTGTCGGGCGAGCAGAAGCAACTTGAATTTTGCGGCGGTGCCGCCTTGTCGCTCGGCGACCGCCGAAACTATGCCGTCTTGATCCGATTGGCGCTACTGGCCGCCATGGAGGGCAAACAGGGTGGCAACAATCTGGGATTTCGCTGCGTGCGCGATTCCTCCAACCATCAACCGGGAACCGCACCATGAAGCTGCGCACTATTCTAAAATCATCGATGCGCTGTGCTGCCTTTTGCGCCGTCGTGACCGGCAGCGTGACCGGTGCGGCGCTAGCGCAACAGCCCGGCGTCGCCAGTGCTGCTAATCCGAGCAAGCCCGCCTTGCCCGCCGATTCGCTTTACTGGCTTACGGTTCCGCTCACCGACGCGCAAGGCAAGCGCTTCGATTTGCGCGATCTGGCCGGACGACCGGTTTTGGTCACGATGTTCTATGGCGACTGCAACACGGCGTGCCCGATCATCATCGAAACGCTGCAACAAACCATGGCCGCGCTTAAGCTGCCGGCGAGCAAGCTGAGCGTGTTAATGGTCAGCCTTGATCCGCTGCATGACAGCCCGGCCTCGCTGGCGCAATTGGG
>JANPCW010000509.1:0-2019 GCA_031431155.1 Janthinobacterium sp.
ATCAACCAGCGCGAAGTCGGCCCCCACACGCTGTCGTTCAACAACGCGCTGCGCTCGGCCCTGCGGGAAGATCCGGACGTGATTTTGGTGGGCGAACTGCGCGACCTGGAAACGATCCGCCTGGCGCTGACCGCGGCCGAAACCGGCCATCTGGTGTTCGGCACCTTGCATACCTCGTCGGCCGCCAAGACCATCGACCGCATCGTCGACGTGTTCCCTTCCGATGAAAAGGAAATGGTGCGGGCCATGCTGTCCGAATCGCTGCAGGCGGTAATCTCGCAGACGCTGTTGAAGACCAAGGACGGCACCGGTCGGGTGGCGGCGCACGAGATCATGGTCGCCACGCCGGCGATCCGCAACCTGATCCGGGAATCGAAGATCGCCCAAATGTATTCGGCGATCCAGACCGGCAGCAACGTGGGCATGCAAACCCTGGACCAGACCTTGACCGATCTGGTGCGGCGCAACGTCATCTCGGCCTCGGCGGCCCGTTCGGCGGCCAAAACGCCAGACAATTTCCCAGGCTAAGAAGGAATAAAAATGGAACGGGATCAAGCATCAAAATTCATGTTCGACTTGCTGCGCCTGATGGTCAGCAAGAACGGCTCCGACCTGTTCATCACGGCCGGCTTTCCGCCCGCGATCAAGATCGACGGCAAGCTCACGCCGGTGTCGAATCAGGCGTTGACGGCGTCCCACACCACCGATCTGGCGCGCTCGATCATGAACGACAAGCAGACCGCAGGCTTCGAGCTGACCAAGGAATCGAATTTCGCCATCAGCCCGGGCGACCTGGGGCGTTTCCGGGTCTCGGCCTTCATGCAGATGAGCTGCGTTGGCATGGTGCTGCGTAACATCACGAGTGCGATTCCGAAACTGGAAGGCCTGGGATTGCCGACCGTGCTGCAAGACATCATCATGACCAAGCGCGGCCTGGTGATCGTGGTCGGCGCGACCGGCTCGGGCAAATCGACCACGCTGGCGGCCATGGTGGGCTACCGCAACGAGAACAGCTACGGACACATCATCACGATTGAGGACCCGGTCGAATTCGTGCACCCGCACAAGAACTGCATCATCACGCAGCGCGAGGTCGGGGTCGATACCGAGGACTGGGAAGTGGCGCTCAAAAATACCCTGCGCCAGGCGCCGGACGTGATCCAGATCGGCGAGATCCGCGACCGCGAAACCATGGACCACGCGATCTCGTTCTCCGAGACCGGCCACTTGTGCCTGGCCACCCTGCACGCCAACAGCGCCAACCAGGCGCTCGACCGGATCATCAATTTCTTCCCCGAAGAGCGGCGCCAGCAGTTGCTGATGGACTTGTCGCTCAACCTGAAAGGAATGATTTCCCAGCGCCTGATTCCGATGAAGGAAAGCCGCGGGCGCTGCGTCGCCATCGAGATCCTGCTCAATTCGCCATTCATTTCCGACCTCATCTTCAAGGGCCAGGTCCACGAAATCAAGGAAGTGATGAAGAAGTCGCGCGAACTGGGCATGCAGACGTTCGACCAGGCGCTGTTCGATCTGTTCGAAGCTGATAAAATCACCTACGAAGACGCCTTGCGCAATGCCGACTCGGTCAACGACCTGCGGCTTGCGATCAAGCTGCACGGCAAAGCCGCAAAGATGCGCGACCTGTCGGCCGGAACCGAACATTTGGGGATCGTATAACCATGTCTGCTACTGCCAGCAACACCTTTGCCTTCAAGGCCGCCAGCCTGGCCGGTGCGCCCGTTGACCTCGCCCAGTACCGGGGCAAGGTCTTGCTGATCGTAAATACCGCCAGCGCATGCGGCTTCACGCCCCAATACCAAGGGCTGGAAAAAGTCTACCAGCAGTTCAAGGACAAGGGCGTCGTTGTGCTCGGTTTTCCATGCAATCAGTTCGGCGCGCAAGAGCCGGGCAGCGAAGCTGAGATCGGTGCCTTTTGCGAGAAAAATTACGGCGTTACCTTCCCGCTGTTTGCAAAGATCGACGTCAACGGCAGCGGCACCCACCCCTTGTTCGAGCATT
>JANPCW010000510.1:0-4338 GCA_031431155.1 Janthinobacterium sp.
CCGCCCTTGGCAAAGATCGAACACAGCAGGGCGATGTCGTCGCGCGTCGTCGTTTCGTCGAGCGACAGGCCGACATGGTTGGCATCCACATGGCGCAGGTTCACGCCATGCGCGACCGCGCTTGCGTGCAACTGGTCGGCGCGATCGGTCTTGATGGTGAGCGTGTCGAAGTAACTGCGGTTGACGATTTCATAGCCGAGCTGGCCCAGTTGGGCGGCCAGCATGCCGGTCAGGCGGTGCACCCGGTTGGCGATACGCAGCAAACCGTCCGGGCCATGATAGATCGCATACATCGAGGCCATTACTGCCAGCAGCACTTGCGCAGTACAGATGTTGGAGGTCGCTTTTTCGCGCCGGATATGCTGTTCGCGTGTTTGCAGCGCCAAGCGGTAAGCCTGGTTGCCTTGCGCATCGATGGTCACGCCCACCAGACGGCCCGGCATGCTGCGCTTGAATTGGTCGCGGGTTGCCAGGTAACCGGCGTGCGGGCCGCCGAAACCGAGCGGCACGCCAAAGCGCTGGCTGTTGCCGACGACGACGTCGGCGCCCCATTCGCCAGGCGGCGTCAAGACCGTCAGCGCAAGTAAATCGGCCGCGACGACGACCATCGCCCCTTTCGCATGCAGGGCTTCAACGCTGGCGCGGTAGTCGCGCACGTCGCCATTCACGCCAGGGTATTGCAGCAAGACGCCAAAACAGGCATCGCCCAGGTCGCCCACTTCAGCCGCGCTGCAGCTGCGCACTTCAATGTCGAGCGGCTTGGCGCGGGTCTCGATGATTTCACGGGTTTGCGGCAGCACGTCGTCAAGCACGTAGAACACGTTCGAGCTCGATTTGCCGACGCGCTGGATCAGAGTCATCGCCTCGGCGGCGGCCGTGCCTTCGTCCAGCATCGACGCATTCGCTATTTCCATGCCGGTCAGGTCGGTCAGCATGTGCTGGAAGTTCAGGATCGCTTCCAGGCGGCCCTGGGAAATCTCCGGCTGGTACGGGGTGTAAGCGGTGTACCAGGCCGGGTTTTCAAAGATGTTGCGCAGGATGACGCCCGGGGTGTGGCTGTTGTAATAACCCTGGCCGATCAGCGACTTCATCACGGTGTTTTTCGAGGCCAGCGCACGCAACTTGGCCAGTGCTTCCTGCTCGGGCATCGGCGCGCTGTACTGGCCCAGGGGCAGGGCGCCCTGGTTGCGGATGTTGGCCGGGACGATGGCGTCGATCAGTGCGGCGCGCGAGGCGTAGCCGAGAGTCGACAGCATCGCTGCCTGCTCCGTTTCGGAAGGGCCGATATGGCGGGCAATGAAAGCATCGCGTGCTTCAAGTTGGGTCAGGCTGGTGCGGGTCATGATGATTTGGGTCCAGAAGGTGCAGGACGCCGGCATAACAATTGCCGGCAGCCGTGTGTAAGTATGTAATGGAGAGAGCCGGGGCAGTGCAGATTTAGTGCGCTGTGGCCTTGCCGTAAGCGGCGGCGTCGAGCAGGCCGTTGATCTCGTTCGCGTCAGCTGGCTTGAGCTTGAACAGCCACGCGCTGTACGCGTCGCTGTTGATCGATTCCGGTGCGCCAGCCACCGCTTCATTGACGGCGATCACTTCGCCAGCGATCGGTGCGTAAATATCGCTGGCGGCCTTGACCGATTCGACCACGGCGGCATCGTCGCCGGCGCCGTAGGTCTTGCCCACGGTCGGCAGTTCGACGAACACGATATCGCCTAGCGCATCTTGTGCGAACTCGGTGATGCCGACGGTGACGCTGCCGTCAGCTTCGGCACGCACCCATTCGTGGGATTCGGTGTATTTCAGGTCTGCAGGAATATTCATGTGTGGCTCCAGATGGTAAGTTCGGGGATAAATGCGTAGTGTAGTTGAACTTCAGTAGATTAACTTCAGGCAACCAGGACTTTACCGTTGCGCACGAATGGCAGCTTGACCACAGTAGCGGCTAGTTTTTTGTCGCGGATCTCCACGTGGACGGTGTCGCCCACGGCCACTCCCAGCGGCACACGCGCCAGCGCAATGGCTTGCTCGATGGTTGGACTAAAGGTGCCGCTGGTGATTTCGCCGGTGCGCTCGCTGGCAGCGGTGATCACTTTCTGGTGCGCGCGCAGCACGCCGCCTTTTTCGCGCAGGATCAGGCCGACAAACTGCGCGTTCTGGCCCATGGCGACGAGCGCCGATTTGCCTACAAAATCGCGGGGGCTGACCAGGTCGATGGTCCAGGCCAGGCCGGCGTCGAGCGGGTTGACGGTTTCGTCCATGTCCTGGCCGTATAAATTCATGCCCGCTTCCAGGCGCAAGGTATCGCGCGCACCCAGGCCCGCCGGCTTGACGCCGTTTGCAACCAGCGCATTCCACAGCGCGTCGGCGGCGCTGGCAGGGAAGGCGATCTCAAAGCCGTCTTCGCCGGTGTAGCCGGTGCGCGCGATCATGACTTCGCCGAACGCGCTGTTCTTGACGATGACGGCGTTAAACGGCTTGATCGATTCGGACGGCGCCTGGGCCTCTGGAATCACCTGCCATACCTTGGCGCGCGCGTTCGGGCCTTGCACGGCGATCAGCGCCATCGCATCGGCGCCATCGCGGCGCTGGGTGATCTTCACGCCACTGTTGGTGGCGCTGTTTTGGGCCGAGATCCAGGCGATGTCCTTTTCGGCGGTGCCGGCGTTGACCACCAGGCGGAACCAGGTTTCGCTGAAAAAATAGACGATCAGGTCGTCGATTACGAACCCTTGAGGATTGAGCATGCACGAATACAGCGCCTTGCCTGGAACTTGCAATTTGTCGACGTTGTTGGCCAGTAGGCCGCGCAGGAACGCGCGCACGTGCTCGCCCTCCAGGTCCACTACGCACATGTGCGACACATCGAACATGCCGCAGTCGCGGCGCACGGCATGGTGCTCTTCGATTTGCGAGCCGTAGTTGACAGGCATGTCCCAGCCGCCGAAATCGACCATACGGGCGCCTGCGGCACGGTGTGCAAGATTGAGTGGGGTCGTTTTGAGCGTCATGAAATCCTCGGAGCCAAGTAATAAAAAGGGTTAACGGAGCAACAGGAGAAGCCGCAAAGCTTGTTCCACGGTTGATCGCAGACCCCTCTGTCCTTGATACCTGAGAGATTACGGGATGAATCCCGTGCGCCCCTTCGGTGGGTGCTGGCCAGTGGCCGCTACCGCTCTCCAGAGTTGAGCCGGGCGCGCAAGGGTTTAGCCAAACGCGTCGGTCCCCTTGATCGGTCCTTTTGCCTGAGAGTTTTTGGGTAGTGCCCCTTCGGCGTCAGCACTAGGCTGCGCTCTCCCGATCAAGAAGGTGGAATATATGCCAGCAGGTGCATGATGTCAACCCTGTGCGGGCCGCGCAACTGCCAGCGTGCGCACGCAACGCATCGCTCGCAGTGCTTTCCAGAGGACTATTTGTTATAGAATGAGAAGCAACCATTTCTAAGTTGGTGCCATGAGCAAAGATCAGGTTAAACATAACGGTGACGGATACTTCACGCTGTCCGGTGACATCAATAGCGATATGGTGCGGCGCGTTTTTGATGCGGTGTCGGACATGACCGAAGAGGGTATCACCACGGCCCACGTGCTGATCCAGTCGAACGGCGGCTATGTCAGCGACGGCATCTGCCTATACAACTACCTGAGCAAGTTGCCCATTGAATTCGTGACCTACAATGCGGGCGCGGTTGCGTCGATTGCGGTGATCGTGTTTTTGGCGGGAACGCGGCGCTATGCCTGCGAGACCGCCCGCTTCATGGTGCACAAATCGCATGCCACTGCTTCAGCCGGCGCGCGCCCTGATGCGCTGTCTATCATCGTGGACGGTTTGCGGGCCGACGATCTGCGCACCGAGCACATCCTCAAGAAGCACGTCACGCTATTGAAGGAAAATTGGGAAGTGCATGCCAATTCGGATCTGCACCTGACCTCGCACGAAGCGCTAGGGGTTGGCATGATCGATGCGATTGCCGATTTTGCCCCCCCCAAAGGGGTCAACATTATTAACATCTAGGCATGACGTATTGTTGCTCAGCCTATTTTCTGTAGGGCGGATGAGCGCAGCGTTATCCGCCAAACCTCTGCGGCGGACCTCTGCGGCGGACCTTTGCGGCGGACCTTTGCAGCGGACCTTTGCGGCGGAAGGCGCTGCGCTTTTCCGCCCTACGTGAAATCGCTCATTTGCGCGCCTCCAAATCCCCAACCACTCAAGAAAAATCAAATTATCTCACTTTAATTATTGCCTTATGGAAATAATGTGTAAGAATGTGGGATCATCTCGATAGTAATTTGCCGGGATGCATTCACTTTCCGCTCCTGAACGCACCGGGTAGACCAGATCATG
>JANPCW010000511.1:0-3554 GCA_031431155.1 Janthinobacterium sp.
CAAAGAAGGCATGGGTTACGGCGACTTCAAGCTGCTGGCCGCGCTCGGCGCATGGCTCGGCTGGTCCATGCTCCCGACCATCATCTTGCTGTCCTCCGTGGTTGGCGCCGTGGTCGGCATCAGCTTGATCCTGTTTGCCAAGCACGGCCGCGAAACGCCGATTCCGTTCGGCCCCTATCTGGCCGCAGCCGGCTTGATCGCCCTGCTCTATGGAACACCGATTGCGCGCTTCACGCTAAACCTGTTAGGCTAAGCGCTGCATTTTGGTTTCGTCGAGCAAGCAAATCCGATAAACAGGCTTGGGATCAAGGGAAACGCGAAAGAGTTGATGGACAATGTTGCCGGAACCAGGTTTAGTGTTGGATTGACGGGCGGCATTGGCTGCGGCAAGAGCACGGTGGCCGCCATGTTCGCAACGCGCGGCGCCAGCATTATCGACACCGACGCAATCGCGCACCAGTTGAGCGGCGCCCACGGGGCTGCCATGCCGGCACTGCTGGCCGAGTTTGGCGCCCAGTTCGCCACGCCCGAAGGCGCGTTGGACCGGCCCAAGATGCGCGCGCTGGTGTTTGGCGACCCAGGCGCGAAACAACGGCTGGAAGCTATTTTGCATCCTCAGATCCGGGCAGCAGCAGAGGCGGCGGCACTGGCGGCGACCGGCAACTACCTGATGTACGTGGTGCCGCTGCTGATCGAGTCGGGCAGTTGGCGCTGGCGGGTGCAGCGCGTGTTGGTGATCGATTGCACCGAAGCGCGTCAACTCGCGCGCGTGATGGAACGTAACGGCTTATCGGAAGCGCAGGTAAAAGCCATGATGGCCACTCAGGTAGCGCGCCAGGTTCGGTTGGCGGCAGCCGACGATATCATCAATAATGACGCCGGCATTGAGGCGCTGGCGCCGCAAGTTGACCACTTGCATCATTTATATATGGCGTTTTCTGAAAGAATGGCGACCTTACCTTCGACCTTACCACCGCAGGATTTGTAATTTTGTGCCGCCTGGTCCAGAATCACGGGATTGGTCGCCGGACCACATTTTAAGGGATGCTATTTTGATCGTCTACGAATACCCCTTCAACGAGCGCATACGCACGTTGTTGCGGCTGGAAGATCTGTACGAAAAATTCAAGTTCTTTCTGCATCAGGAACACCCGATGCAGCACCACGTTGCGCTCTCCACCATTTTCGATATGCTGGACGTGGCCGGTCGCGCCGATCTGAAGTCGGACTTGTTGCAGGAGCTGGAACGCCAGCGCCAAAGCTTGCTCGGTTACCGCTCCAACCCGAACGTCGAAGTCGAGATGCTCGATGCGATTCTCGCAGAGCTCGATAGCGTCAGCAGCGCGCTGGTAGCCTCGCAAGGCAAGACCGGGCAAAATATCCGCGACAATGAGTGGCTCATGAGTATTCGCGGGCGCACCATCATTCCGGGCGGCGCGTGCGAATTTGATTTGCCGTCCTATTTCGCGTGGCAAAAGCGCCCGGCCGAGCAGCGCTTTAATGATATCGTCGGCTGGTTTTCGCCGCTCGCGCCCCTGTTTGACGCGCTGGCACTCGTACTGCGCCTGTTGCGCGACTCCGGTGCCGCGGTCAAGGTGATTGCGCACGCCGGCAGCTACCAGAAAATGCTTCAAGGTAAGGTGTATCAAATGCTGCGCCTGTCGCTGGATGAGACGACGGGTGCAATTCCTGAGATTTCGGCCAACAAATATATGCTGTGGGTCCGCTTTACCACCCAGGGCGGCGACCTCAAGCCCAAGCCGCTGGAAGACGATGTCCCATTTGAGCTCACGCTCTGTAATTTTTAACTATGTTGATTTGGTGCCATGACCGTTGTTGCTTGCCCTACCTGCGCCAAGAAAGTCGAATGGACAGAAAAAAACACCTACCGCCCGTTTTGCTCGGAACGCTGTAAGCAGATCGACCTGGGCGCATGGGCCGAGGAGAAGTACGCGATCCCGGCCGTGAACCCGCTCGATCCGTTCGACGACGAGGATGGCATCAAGATCCCTGATCGGGACTGAAATCGCGGCGCACGCCGTCGAGCCATTCGAGCAGAGGAATCGTGGCCGGCAGCAGCGGCGACACGCCAACGCCAGCGCCCAGTGCGCCCTGCCACGCAAACGCCTGCCCTTCCAGGCTCTGCGGCTCGCCATGCCAGTGGCGGCTGATGTAAAAATGCAGGCGCACGTGGGCGTGCGGGTACACATATTCGACACCGCACCACGCCTCTGCGCTGACGATGTGCAGGCCCAGTTCTTCGATGAATTCACGCTTGAGCGCGTCAAAAATCGCCTCGTCCGGCTCGACTTTCCCGCCCGGGAATTCCCAGTAGCCGGGGTACGGCTTGCCGGCCGGGCGTTGCCCCAGCAGCACGTCGCCATTGGGCTTGATCAGGATGCCGACGGCGACGTCGATCGGGCGCGCCGTTGGCAAGATCGCGGGCAAGCTCATGCGGGCAGCTTGCCGGCGTAGTCGCGGGCGAACTGCCAGCCCACCCGCCCCGAACGCGACCCGCGCAACAGGGCCCAGCGCAAGGCATCGCCACGTGCGGCCGCAATCTGCTGCGGGTCGCAGCCGAACGTGCCGAGCCAGTGCGCGACGATGGCCAGATAATCATCCTGCTTGAACGGGTAAAAGGTGAGCCACAGGCCGAAGCGCTCGGACAGCGAAATCTTCTCTTCGACCGTCTCGCCCGGATGCAGGTCGCCCGCTTCGTCGTGGCTGTAACTGGCGTTGTCGGCCATCCGTTCCGGCATCAGGTGGCGCCGGTTCGAGGTGGCGTAAATGAGCACATTGTCCGATTGCGCCGCGATGCTGCCGTCCAGCGCGACTTTAAGCGCCTTGTAGCCGCTCTCGCCTTCCTCGAACGACAGGTCGTCGCAGAAAATAATGAAGCGCTCGGGGCGCCCTGCGATCAGATCGACGATATCGGCCAGTTCGGCCAGGTCGCCCTTGTCGACCTCGATCAGGCGCAATCCGTCGGCTGCATACTGGTTCAAGCAAGCCTTGATCAGGGACGACTTGCCGGTGCCGCGCGCGCCCGTGAGCAGCACGTTGTTGGCCGGCCGGCCGGCCACGAACTGGCGCGTATTCTGTTCGATCTGCAGTTTCTGCGGCCCGATATGGTGCAGGTCCGACAGAGCAATGGTGGATGCATGCGCCACCGCCTGCAGATAACTGGTACCGCCCCGCTTGCGCCAGCGGAAAGCGTAGCCGTGCTGCCAGTCGGGCGCGGGCGGCGCAGGCGGCAGCACTGCTTCCACCCGCTGCAGCAGTGCGTCCACGCGCACCAGCAATTGTTCGAGCGGCGTCATGCGGCGCGCTCAGGAACGGTAGTCGGCATTGATGGTCACGTAATCGTGCGACAGGTCGCAGGTCCAGATGGTGGCCGTCGCAGTGCCGCGCCCCAGCTTGACCCGGATCGTGATTTCGCTTTGCTGCATGACGCGCTGACCGTCCTGTTCGCGGTAGTCGGGATTGCGCCCGCCGTCGCGCGCCACCCAGACATCGTCCAGATACAGATCGAGCTTGCCGACGTCGAGGTCGTCGAT
>JANPCW010000512.1:0-2111 GCA_031431155.1 Janthinobacterium sp.
TTCATCGATCCCGCGCCGCCCCGGTCGCGCCTGTACTGGCGCGGCGTGGTGCTGGGCGACTATGACGGACGCACTTGGACCCGGGTCAACCCGGCGCTTCAGTCCCCCAATTCCCGCCACCCAATCTCCATCCTGGTGGCCGGCGTTCCAGTGCGCCAGCAAATCACGATCGAGCCCAGTGACCATTCCTGGCTGTTTGCACTGGAGGTACCCGAGCAGGTGCCGCGAATCGCCGGCATTCCGGCCCACATGTCGCCCGAACTGGAACTGTCCGCGCCCGGCCTCGTAAGCGAACGGAGGCAGTACCAGGTGGCCTCGCACCTCAGTTACAGCGTGCAGGCCGACGAGTCGCTCGACGCCATGCAGCAATGGCTGGCCCTGCCTGCCCGATTTAACCCGCGCACCATCGCCTGGGCCGAGCGCCGGCGCCGCTTGTCCGATCCGGTGCAACGCATCAATGCCGTGCTCAAGATGTTCCGGCAAGACAAGTTCGTGTACACGTTGCAACCGCCCCTGCTGGGCACGGAAGCGGTCGATGAATTCCTGTTCGAGACCAAGGCCGGATTCTGCGAGCATTATGCGAGCGCGTTTGTGGTCCTGATGCGCGCAATGCAGATTCCGGCGCGCGTGGTCACGGGCTACCAGGGCGGCGAAGCGAACCCAGTCGATGGCGTCATGACGGTGCGCCAGTCGGACGCGCATGCCTGGGCCGAAGTCTGGCTGAGCGGCAGGGGCTGGGTGCGGGTCGACCCGACTGCGGCCGTGGCGCCCGAGCGGGTCGAGCAGAACCTGGCGCACGCGATTCCGCGCCGCTCGCCATTTGGGATGGATGCAATGGGCGGCTTGATGGACTTTGAACTGGGTAAATCCTGGCTGGCGGCGCTACGCTTTAATTTTGATGCGATCAATACCGGCTGGAATCAATGGGTGCTCGATTACAACCCCGGACGCCAGCGCAACGCCTTGCAGTCGCTCGCATCCGCACTACTCACCTGGCGCAGCCTGCTGGGCATGGCACTCATCGTGGCCCTGCTTTTCATTGCCTGGAGGCTAAAGTCGCGCAAACTGCAGAACCCGGTCGATGCGCTATACTTCGCCCTATGTAATACGCTGGCCAGGCGCGGTTGGCCGAGGGCGATCGATGAAGCGCCAACCGGCTATGCGGCACGCCTGACCGGGCTTGCCACCGACCTCCGGGAAAAAGTGGCGATCGCCCGTTTCCTCGCGCTTTATGGACAGCACAAATATGGCGCCGGCCACCCAGTTGAAACGGCAGCACTGGTCAAAACGCTGAAAACCCTGTTAAGCAAGATTCGATGAAACTACCCTTACCGCTCACCCCGCGCCCATTGACTCTGCGGACTCTGCGCGTTTTTGCCTTGATCATGGCGGCCGGATTGGCAACGCTGCCCGCAGCCCACGCTGCGAAAAAGCATACCCGGCACGCCTCTGCCGCAAAGAAATCGGCAGCGAAGGTCGCTTCCAAGCGCGTCAGGCTGTCCAAGCCGGTGCCGGCGGCGCCCGTCAGCGCCAAACCCGAGCCCGAATTCGTCAATTTCGCCGAGTGGCATGAGCTCGACGCGTTTATCGCGCAGATGGTGAGCCAGCATGGCTTCGTGCGCGGCGACCTGGAAGCCTTGGTGCGCCAGATCCGGTTCGCCGAGACCGCCATCGAGTTGATCAAACCGGCGCCGCCCGGCAAACCGAAGAACTGGCAAGCCTACCGCGATCGCTTCATCGAGCCGATCCGGGTCGATGCGGGAGTTGCATTCTGGAACGAGCACGCCGATGCGCTGGTGCGCGCCGAGCAAACCTACGGCGTGCCGGCTGAGATTATCGTCGGCATCATCGGGGTGGAAACGGTGTACGGGCGCAACACGGGCCGTTTCCGTGTGCTCGATGCGCTGACCACGCTCGCGTTCGCATATCCCCTCACCCCGAACCGTGCCGCACGGATGGCGTTTTTCAAGAGCGAACTGGAGAGCGCGCTGCTGTACACGCGCCAATCGGGCATCGACCCGTTTTCGCTGCTCGGCTCGTACGCTGGCGCGGTCGGCCTGCCGCAATTCATGCCGAGCAACATCTTGCAATACGGAGTCGATTTCGACGCC
>JANPCW010000513.1:0-16050 GCA_031431155.1 Janthinobacterium sp.
TGGCGGCGCCGCGCACCAGCTTCGAGCTCAATGCCAGTGGCCTGGGCACCGTGGCAGCCGGGCGCGCCCGCGCCGACAGCCTGCTGCACGCCAGCGGCGATGCGTGGCTGAGCGCAGCCAGCGCGCGCGAACCGCAGCGGCGCATCAACGTCAAGGCCGCCGGCACGGCCCAGCGCTTTAACCCGGCCGCGTTCGGGCCCTATCCGGCCGGCAGCATCAACGCCGGCTTTGACGTCGGCGGTCGGCTAGGTGCGGACTGGCGCGTGGCGCTCGACCTGGCGCTGCAGCCATCGACCCTGTCGAACACGCCCTTGACCGGTCACGCCAAAGTGGTGGCCGACGCAGCCCACATCGAGAACGCCGACATCGACCTGCGCCTGGGCGCCAACAATGCGCAGGCCAAAGGCAGCTTCGGTAGCGCGCGCGATCAGCTCGCGTGGCGCATCGACGCGCCGCAGCTAGTGAGCCTGGGGCCGCAATTTGCAGGAGCATTGCGCGGCGACGGCATCCTGTCCGGCAGCATGGATAGGCCCTCGCTCAGCCTCAAGCTCGACGGCAAGGATCTGCGCCTGTTCGGCCAGCACCACATCAAGACCGTGCGCGCCAGCGCCAAGCTTGGCAGCGGGCGCGGCGCATCCGACCCATTCGAGAGCGACATCGAGCTGAGCAATTACGCGGGACCGGCGATGACGCTCGACACGCTGCGTCTGCAAAGCTCCGGCACGCGCGCCGCCCATGCGTTGCGGCTGGCCGCACGCAGCGACAAGTTCGATGCCACCGGGGAAGTGAAAGGCGGCTGGAACGCGGGCGCCTGGGTCGGCACCCTGCTCGCGCTGCAAAACCGCGGGCGCTTCGCGTTCGCCCTGCAGTCACCGGTTCCGCTGCGCGTAGCCGGCCCTGCAAATTCAGGCGTAAGCGGCTTGCTGCGCCCGGAAAAAATCATGCTGGCCGATGCCGTCGTCAAGCTCCCGGACGGCAGCATCACGCTGCAAAAGCTGGAGAAAACGGGGCCGCGCTGGCACAGCAATGGCCAGGCCACGGGCGTACCGTTACGCTACCTGGCCCAATTCTCGGACGCATGGCGCGAGAACGCGTCGGGCGATCTGACGCTCGGTGCTGCCTGGGCGCTCAATGTGCAGGCGGCGGCAGCGCTGGCGGTGGCGACCATGGACGGAATGCTGCACGTGTACCGCGAAAAAGGCGATCTGATCGTGGGCACCTCGGCTCCGGTAGTGCTCGGCTTGCGCCTGCTCGACGCGCGCGCCGACATTATCAACAACGCGCTGCGCGTGCAGCTGGAAATGGATGGCGCGCGCGCTGGCCAGGCCCGCCTCGACGCCACTGCGCAACTGGTCAATGGCCGCCTGGCCAACGACAGCCCGCTCAAGCTGAGCGGCAGCGCCGACATGGGCTCGATTGCCTGGCTTGCGCCACTAACCGGCCAGGCCGGGCTGGAACTGGACGGGGCGCTCAAGGTGGCGCTTACCGGCAGCGGCACCGTGGGCACACCGGCCCTGAACGGCGACATGAGCGCAAGCAAGCTGGCCCTGCGCTGGCCCGATCAGGGCCTAAAGCTGCGCAACGGCCAACTCAAGGCGCAACTGGCGGGCGATCAACTACTGCTGCAACAGCTTGTTTTTGAAGGCACGGAAGGGCGTGCGCAAGCCGACGGCTGGGTGCGTTTTGCCAACGGCGAAGCAAGCCTGCAACTCAAACTCGTGGCTGACAAGCTCGAGATCCTGTCGCGCCCCGACCGTACCGTCGTCGTGAGCGGCCAGAGCACCTTGACGCGCGACCGAAAGCACTTCGAACTGGACGGCAAGTTCCAGGTCGAGCGGGCCGCACTCGAACTGGCGGCGCAGGACACGCCAACCATGAGCGCCGACGTGGTGGTGCTTGGCCGGGCCGGTGCCGGCAGTGGCGTCGGCGCCAAAGCGCCGATCCCATCGCTGCCCCTCAATATCGACCTCGAGGTCGACCTGGGCCCGGCGTTTTCGCTCAAGGCGAAGGGCCTCGATGCCCAGCTGGGCGGATTGGTCAGGATCAGGGCATTCGACCGCCGGCCACCGCGCGTGACCGGTTCGATCCGGGTAGTCGACGGCACCTATGCCGCCTACGGTCAGAAGCTGGTGATCGAGCGCGGCGTGCTCAATTTCACCGGCGCTTACGACAACCCCGGCATCAATATCCTGGCGCTGCGCAAACGCCCGGAAGGCGATGCACTCAGCGAATCGAACGTGGAAGCCGGCGTGCAAGTGCGCGGCACGGCGCTGGCCCCGGTCGCCACGCTGGTGTCCACGCCCAACCTGCCCGATAGCGAGAAGCTGTCGTGGCTGGTGCTGGGACATGGGACCGAGGGCACCGCGGGGCAGGAATACGACGTGCTCAGTGCGGCCGCCAGCGCCCTGTTCGGCGGCGCCGGCTCGTCGAACTCGCTGCAGTCGCGGCTCAAAGGCACCCTGGGGCTCGATGAAGTGGGGCTGGCGCAAGCCAAGGGACTAGAGAGCACGGTGGTCACGGTCGGCAAGCGGCTGTCGAAGCGCGCCTACTTGAGCTTCGAACAGGGCGCCAGCAGCGCTTCCAGCCTGGTCAAACTGCGCTACAAGCTCAATCCGCGCATCACCCTGCAATTCCAGACCGGCGCCAACACCGCGTTCGACGTGCTCTACACCTGGGCCTTCGATTGACCGGCTGCGGGCTATTCGGCCAGGTCTAGCCCGCGCTCTATCATGCCCTCGACATAGCCGATCAAGTATTGCTGCAAAGCGACGCCGCCGAGCGCGTTGCCGGTCAGCGAACCGTGCAGCGTGCCTTTCAGCTGGTCGTCGCGGTACACCCTCGCCAGCCACGCGACGTCGGCTCCCGGCGTGTACTCAAGGGCATAGCGAAACATCTCACCGCCCACTTTGCGGGTGTACTCGTCCTTGATCGTTTCCATGTCACGCCCTATGAAGGATTGTGATCCGGCACCGGATCGTCCTGCGGTACCGGGTGCGGATGGTAGGGATGCGGGGTCGGCTCGGGAATCGGCTCTTCGGCCGGCGCCGGATCGGGCGCGCGATGGGCGTATTTGGGGACTGGATTCATGACACTGGCTCCCATATCGATAAAATATGACAGTACCATGAGTGGGCGACGGATGCCGCATCCTGACCCGCACTCGGTCGTGTGTTTGACAAATACCTATATTGGGCATTAATATACCCTCTATGGGTATTTACGCAGATGCACTGTTTACGAAGACACAGCAGCGCGTGCTGGCGGTGTTGTTTGGCCAATCGCACCGCTCATTTTACGCCAATGAAATTATTGGGTTGGCACAATCCGGGTCCGGCGCAGTGCAGCGCGAGCTGGCGCGGCTGGAGCAGTCTGCCCTGGTGACGGTGCGGCGGGTGGGCAATCAGAAGCACTACCAGGCCAACCACGACGCGCCGATTTTTACCGAACTGCGCGGCATTATCCTGAAAACGTTCGGAGTGGTCGATGTACTGCGCACGGCGCTGCAGCCTTTGTGGCCGTTGGTGGATCTGGCTTTTGTCTACGGTTCGCTGGCCAAGGGCACCGAGCACGCCGGCAGCGACGTCGACTTGATGGTGATCGGGATGCTGCCGTCGAACGCGCAATTGCTGGACACCCTATTGCCCGCCCACGCGCAACTGGGGCGCGCGGTCAATCCAACGCTATATACGCCAGACGAGTTTGCACAGCGCGTCCACGATGGCAAGTCATTCATTCTGCGCGTCCTAGAGCAGCCAAAAATCTTTATCAAAGGATCAGAGCATGACATCACCCGGCTCGGCGGCGCTTGCCAATCTGGCGCGCATCGGCAAGCTCAAGACGGAACCGCCTGACGCGCGGGAGCGCGCTGGTTTATTGCGCTCGGCGACCGTTCGGCTGCAGGATGCCAGGCAAGCGACACTCTCTCTGGAAAGCCGCTTTGACCTGGCCTACAATGCCGCCCATGCGGGCGCGTTGTCCGCTTTGCGTGCCCATGGCTACCGCAGTGAAAATCGCTACCTGGCATTCCAGTGTCTGGAACACACGCTGGGATTCAAGCCGCAGCAGTGGTTAATGTTCGACCAGGCGCACAAGAAACGCAACCTGGCCGAATACGAGGGCGATCTCGAAGTCACTGCTGGTTTCGTCGATGAGTTGATCGAGCATGCCGCATCGCTGATTGCCGCAGCGCAAGCGCTTGATGCCGCATCATCATGATGGAGAATGCGCCCACCAACGAAGTGAGCCGCCCAGCCGGGTGAGCCGTGTCCTGCATGGCGCGCCTAACATTACCCTGCGCACGCTGTACGATTTGACAGGGGCCATAGGGCTGGAGTTTGACGTCATTTATCGCTATGCCGGCCAGCCCCGAGCACCGCAGCCATGGGAAGCAACGGCCAAGCTGGATGATGTGTTATCGGGCAAGGAGTGTGACAAATAGGAGCCATAATGGACAGTAACGTGGTTGCAGAGATCACCGCCCGCTTCCAGGCGCTGACGTCGATCATTCCTCTGCGTCCGATTCGCACCGAAGCTGCCTACGAACATGTTGTTGCAACGCTCAATCAACTGCTTGACGCTGGTGCTGCCAATGAAGAACATCCGTTGGCCGATCTTGCGAATACCCTTGGCGCGCTGATCGGCGAGTACGATGACGACCATTATCCGGCGCAAAACGTCTCGCCCGCGACGATGCTGCGATTCCTGATGGAGCAGAATCAGCTGGCCCAATCCGACCTTCCAGAAATCGGCAGCCAGGGCGTCGTGTCGGAAATTTTAAACGGCAAACGCGACCTGAATGTCCGACAAATCAAGGCGTTGTCCGGGCGATTCCACGTCCCGCCCGGCGTCTTCATTTAAGCGCGAGCACCGCGCGCAGAAACGGCCCAGACCCACGGCTCATTTCTGGGCAGCGGCCGGCACAGTCGGGCGGCGCTGAAGCACGAAGATGGGCTGGGCCCAGTCCGTGTCTTTTTTCTTCTTGCTGGTGATAAGCGTCAGTTCCGACGGGTCGTAGACGTCGGTGTTGTGCGTGAGCGGCGTCGTCATCAAGTACTGGGCGTCGGTGTTTTTCAGAAATTCTCCGACCAGCTGGATGTTGCGAATGTCCAGATGGGCGAAAGGTTCGTCGATAAAGACGAAGCCACCGGAGCCGTCGTCGGACTTCAGCAAGCCGATCAGCAGCACCAGCGATTTCATCACTTGCTGACCGCCCGATGCTTCGCCGTCGTTCATGCCGATCGCGCCTTTTCCGTCGAATTTGAAGCGCACGTGCAACCCGGCCTGGGCCAGTTGCAGATCGTCGTTTTCAAGCCGCACGGCGTCGGTATGCACTTCAATCCCGGCCAGCTCGCCCAGCTCCTTGATGTTGCGGCTGTAGGTCCTGACCGTGTAGCGCAGGCGCTCGATGTAGGCACCGCGCGCGTTGCCGGTCGCGTCGATCGCGCGGTTGTTCTGGTAGCGCCGCTCGTCGGTTTCCGACTGGCGCCCGTGCAGCTGGTCGTTCAGGCGCTGGTGCTGCTCGATCACCGTGGCGTCGAGTTCCCAGTCGTCGCGCGCCAGGCTGACATGCAAGGTGGCGATGCGCAGGTCGACCTGGTGCGCGTTCTGGTGTTCGGCCACCAGCGCGCTGCGCCTGACAGCGCGGCGCCAGCCCTTGGGCAGGTGGCGCCAGCTGTGGCGCATGGTGAGCAAGGCGCCGGCGTGTTCGGTGCGTAGCTCGCGCTGGCGTTTGTGGCCGCTACGCAGGCCGGCTTCAGCTTCGGTCAGGGCCGTGCGCGCGTTTTGCCAAACGGTGTCGCAACGGGTGCGCGCCACGGTTGCCGCTTTCGTCAACCCTTGCAGTTCGCCCAGGCGGGTGCCCACTTCGGTGCGGTCCGCCTTCAAGGGCAGCGCATTGCGCGCCGCTTCGTCGAATTCGACCTGGCGCGCCGTCAGCTCCTTGGCCGCGTCGACCCCGGCGATGCGACCTTTGAAGGCGCCCACTTCGCTGGCCAGCTTGCTGATCGCCAGCGTCAGGCTGTCCTCCTGCGCCTCCAGGGCCGGCAAGGACTTTTGCACCGCTTCCAGGCGCTGGGTGCGCCCGGCTTGCCCGAAGCGGTAGCGCGACGCCTCGACAAACACCGAGCGGCCGCCGCGCCGTTCGCGGTGGTAGGCCTCGGGCGTGATCCATTCCTCGCAGGCGCTCCGCTTGAAACCTGCATCGACCGAATCGACGCGGGAAATGCGCGCCAACTGCTCGATCAGCCAGCCCGGCGCAGGCGCCGAAAAACGCACCACCGACAACAGGCTGTCGTCTGTCACCGTCGGGGCGGTCACGCGCTCGGGCACGATGAAATGGCGGTAGCGTTCTTTTTCGGCCAGCCGATAAGCGCTCGCCGCGTCCTTGGTTTTTTCCAACAGAACCACCGAGGCGTAGCCGCCGAGCACACCTTCGACGGCACCCTGCCAGCGGCTGTCCGTCACTTCGATGATATCGGACAGCATGGCGTGGCCGATGCCTTCGTCGCGCAGGGCACGCCGCATCGCGCGCACGTTATCGGGCTCCGGCATGGAGGTCTTGCCTTGCAGCGCGTCGATGGTCGCGTTGTCCGAGGCAATGCGGGCAGAGAGCGCGTCGCGCGCTTGCTTTTGGCGAACCAGTTCGGTTTCTTTTTGCTCCAATTGGGCCGACACTTGTGCAATGTCGGCACCGGCATCGGCGGCCAGTTTTTGCAGACGCTCTTTCTGCTCCAGCAGGCTGTCGATCGGTTTGAGCTTGCCGTTGATGTGCGAAAGGCGGCTGGCCAGCACGCTCGCTTCCTGTTCCAGCAGCGCTTCCTGCTGTTGCGCGTCGGTCAGGGCCTTGGCCTGTGCGGCCAGCGCATTGCGTTTGACGGACAGCTGGGAGTCTTGCTGGGCCAGCGGTGTTCGGGCGTCGCGCAGCACTTTGCTGGCGCCGGCCGATTTCTCGCGCGCCTCGTGGTACTGTAGGCTCGGCAGCACTTCTTCGCGCAAGTTGCGGCGCTCCTTGTGCAGCGCTTCCCATTGATGGTAGTTGGCCACGCGCAGGCGCAGGCCTTCCAGGTTGGTTTTGGATGCGTCCAGTTCGGTCTCGAAGCGCTTCAGCTCGACTTCGGTGGCGCGCTGGTGGCGCTTGGCTTCGTCGTAGGCGTCCAGCACTTCCTTGTCGCCGAATACCTGGAACACCAGGTCGAGCAACTGGCGCGGCGCGTATTCGCACAACTTGTCGGTTTCGCCCTGCTCCAACGCCAGCACCTTGGCCATTGCGGGCGACAACCCTGCGTTGGCCAAGCGCTTGCGGTAATTCTCGACGCCGAGCCAGTCGGTCGCGTCCTGCACTTCTTCGATCTGGACGCAGCCGGGACGCATCAGGTACTGGCGCTTCCAGTCGCCGCCGTTTTTCTGGATCTGGCAAAACAGCGTGACTTCATCGTCGCTGAAAAAGCCGGAACTGCGAAACGGACGGTTCGACAATTGGCGCCCGACGTTCTTGTTGTCAACGACTGCGCGCAGCCACGCGGTTTGCTGGCCGGAGTGGCGCGCATAGTGCTTGTAGGTGCGGCCCATCGAACAATCGAGCCCGAACAGGGTGCGCAGCGCGTCCAGCAGGGTCGTCTTGCCGGATCCGTTCTGGCCGGCGATGGTGATGATCTTGGCGTCGAGCGGGATGTTCTTGATCCGTTGCCAGTAATCCCAATGGACCAGTTCGAGCGATTTGATGTGAAACATGGGGCGCTCTCAGGTTGGAGTGTCGGATTGGGCATCGGATGCGCCGGGCACAACGCTGACCGACATGTCGTCATCAATGTCGTCGTCGATCTCGCCGGGAATCCCCTGCGGTTCAAACAAATCTAGCGGATCGAGCGTGTCCGACGGGTCGGGCGCGATGTGCGCCGGGGCGCGCTTGAACACGTCGGCCAGCGCACCGTTGATGATGCGCTCTTTCAGCAGGTCGGTATCCATCATCAAGTCCAGCAAGGGCCCTTCGAGCAGCACGTCGCCGCGCTTTTCGATGAAGCCGAGCTTGGCCAGCAAGCCGAGGTTCATGTCCATCCGGGTCTTCTTGCCCAGCTTGTCGCCGAAGTCCGACAGCAGCGCCTTGTACGAAATGCCGGTCGAACTGTCTTCGGCGCTCGGCAGCGGCTTGTCTTTGTCGAACATGTCGTTCTGGTCGTCGTGCGCGTGCTGATGGGTTTCCTGGCGCTCGCGCTTGGGCAGGATGATTTGCGCCCACAGCACCACTAGCAACGCCACGCCATCGCGCGCCAGCCCGAAGTTATTGTTTTGCCAGACATCCTTGGCGCCGAACACCTTCGGCTCGATCGCGCGCCACAGGGCCAGGGCCACATGGTCGGCGTACACGTTGTCGAGCAGCTTGAGGCCGCAGGCCAGCAGGCGCGCGTCGATCTCGGCCCGGAACAGTTCGTCCGACAGCACCCGCTTGACCAGTTTGTCGTCGCGCCGCAGGCTCTGGTGCGTCAACAGGCGCGCGATCAGGATTTGAGCATCGTCATTCATCGGCCGGGCCGCTTTCCAAATCAAGTGAGAGAGTGGCAATCGAGATCGCTGCCACGTGCGGGTCGGACAGGGTGGTCATCGCGTCGGTCGGCGTAAAGGTGATCGGCAGGCGCGCCAGTTGCGCGGTCGCGCCCTGCAGCCGGGCCTCGGACGCGTCGCCCAACAGCGGCAGCAGCGAGGCGCGGTAGGATGCCACCCCGAAGCTGGCCGGCAGCAGCGACTCTTCGATCGCGATCGAGCGCGGCCCGTCCTGCGAGAAGCTGGGGAAGTTGCCCAGGTTGGCGAAGTTGGACAGGCGCGCCAGCCAGTCGTCCAGTTCGACCTGCATCGGCGGCGCATCGCTGATCGCCAGCGGCGCATCCTGGCCGGCCGGCAAGCCCGCCTGCTGCACCCCGGCGCTGCGCTCGGACAGCAGCTCGGTCTCGGCCACGTCGATCATTTCGGCCGGGGTGGAAAACAGCGGGCGCAGCGGCTGGTCGATCGCGCCATGGGCCAGCTGCGCCAGGTCGTCCTGCAGCAGCAGCCAGCGCTTGATGTCGGTGGTCGACAGGCCCGACTGGCCAAGATGCACGCGCTGGCGCTCGATCTGGTTGAGCGCGCGCGAGAACATGCCCTGCATGTTGAGCAGCATGCTCTGGGCCCGCCCGATCGCTTGCGCGGCGCGGTGCGTGGCGCCATCGGCCCGCTCGTCGGAGGTGATCGCGAGGATGGTCTGCGAGCCTTTTTCAACCCAGTCGCACGCCATGTTCCACTTCGACTGTGCCGTGCGCAGGCGAAATTCGGAGCCCGATGCGATCGCGTCGCGAAATTCCTCGGTCAGGTCGACCAGGCGCCCCAGCAGATGCTGCAGCTGTTCGACCGACACGCCGCCTACGGCCTGGGCCCCGGCCACCTGGGACAGCAAGAATCCCATCTCGGCTTGATCCTCATTCTGGCCGAGGCTGAGCAGGCTGTCGATCGCGGCCAGCACGTTGCGCGCCATCGGCGTGACGCGGTACACGCTTTTTTGAGCATCCCAAGCGAGCAATTGGTGCGAGCGCAGGCGCAGCAACACCGTCTCCAGGCTTTCGGGCAGCAGGTAAGCGAGTTTTTGATTGATGTCGGCGCGCGAGAATGACGACGCAAAGCTGTCGGCCGCCAGTTCGCGCAACACCAGCAAGCGCACCAGCACACCATCGAAGCCGCCGTGAAACAACGCGGTAAATACCTGCAGCAAGGGCTGCGCGCGCTTGAGGTGGAATACCTGCTCGATTTCGTCGGCGGAAATCTCGGGCTTGAAGTGGGCTTGCAGTGAATCGTCCTGATCGGTCGGATTCGATTCCGCAGCCGGGGCTGCACCTGCCATTGTTTCAATCATTGTGTTGGGGGACCTCACGCGCCGTTTGGGCGCGTAACATCCCGATTTCTTCGCGGGGGCGTCAGTATATCAGTTCTCCCTGCCACTTCCTGAAACACAACAAGTCGCCAGAATGGCTCATTTCCTCCTCATTTCCTCCTCATTTTCATTTCTTGGTGATTTTTTCCAGCGTCTGCTCGACGAATTCGCCATCGTCGTCCGTAAACCGCACGCGCACCGGATACCATTCGAGCGAGGGCGCCAGCCAGATGTCGACCTGCTGCCCTTTGGCATCCGGCGGCGGCATCCGGACCACGTGCATGCTGCTGACCTCGCCCGTCGCGGTGCGCACCGGTTCCAGCTTGACCACCTTGAAGATCCATGGCTCGGCGTCACGCCGCCCCGCGACGAAGAACGACCATTCCGACCCCGGCGTGAATTTATCGGGATTGGCGCGCGCCACCGCCACCAGTTGCCACGGCGCGCTGCTGCGGTCTTGCTCGCCGCCCTTGAGCGGATAGGTGAGCGCCCCTTCGCTAAAGGTGATTTGCTTGCTGTCGCGGTGAAAAACGGTGGTATTAGGCTCCTTGCCCAAGCGCTTTTCGTAGGAGCGCGCCGGGGCCAGGCCGAAGCTATCGATCGCACCTTCGCTCGAATTGTCGAGAATCTTGCCAAACAGGGCCGCCCTGGTTTCGGTCCCGACCCGGTACGTGCCGTCGTTCGCGCGCCAGCTGGTCTGGGCGTCGCCGCTCAGCGACAGGCCGCTCTTCTTGGCCTTGATCGAATAGGAGAGATCGGCCGAAGGCGGCAGGCTGAAGGCATGCTTAGTACTGGGGTGATCGGGCGCAGCCCAAGCCGGCGTCAGCGTCAGGGCGGCAATGCTGGCCAAAAGGGCGCGCTGCAGTATGGAACTGATCATCATTGTTTTCCAGGTGAGTCGTTCACAGTAATGTTGGTCACGATCTGCGTCGTCACGGCGCCGTTCGCTTCCGAGTTGCGGATCTGGACCGGATACCAGTCGCGCCCGGGCGCGAGCCAGACGTCGAGCCGGGACGAATACGCGCCCGGCTTGGGCGGCCGGCTCAAATGCCATGTCTGCAGCGTGCCAAGCTTGGTCTCAAGCTGCTCCTGGCCCAGCACAAGGAAGCGAAAGGTGTTCGCTTCCTTGTCTTCGCCGACCAGCACTTCGATGGCGTCGCCGTGCCTGAACAGGCCGCTATTTGCCCGTCCGATGCCGGCCAGCTGCATCGGCAAGGTCGCCTTGTCCTGCGCCCCCGGCAGCAGCGGATAGGAGCGCTCGGACGCGGAAAACGTAATGCGTCCAGCGCTGCGGTTGAAGTGGGTCGCCGTTTGCGCCCGCCCCCTGCGCTGTTCGGTCGCGGTAACCGGCGCGATGCCAGCCTCGTCGAGCGTTCCCTCACTAGTGAGGATCAGCAAATTGACGCGTGCCACCAGCAAGCGGATCCCGGCCTCGACGCTCATCTTGTAGCTGCCGGAATTGAGGCGCCATGCCATCGCGCCCTCCCCGTTCCAGACCGTGCCGTCGGGATTGACGCGCACCACATCGAGCGCCAGCTGCGCCGACGGCGGCAGGCTTACCTTGTAGCGGCGCGGCTCCGGGGCGGCAGCCTCGGCACTCGGCTTCTCCGCCTCGTCGGCCTGAGCCGCTGTTACTTCAGGCGCCGCATCGGGCGCGTCGTTTGGGGTCGGTTGCGCGAGCGGCACCAGGGCCGCGATCTCGGGTGAGGGTGAGGCTGCGGGCGCCGTGATCGCCGTGTCCTGGCGCGGCTCAGGCGCAGGGTCGACGCTCGGTGCCGGTTCGGCCACTGGCTCAGGGGCGACGAGCGGCGCGCGCTTGGGCCGGGGCCGGGGCACGGGGGCGGGCGCGGGCCTTTGGGCCGCTGGCGGCGCCGGCGCCGGGCTTGCCATGGGCGTCAGGCGCAATTGCGCGGTGATCGCGGTGGCCGGTGCGGTCTGCTTCGGCGGGTCGCGCAGCGGGCCACTATGCGCGCCGAACCAGCCCACCGTCAGGTAGTGAAGCAGCACTGTCGCTGCGCATAAAGCGATCATGCGTCGGCGGCGCGAAAGGATGGAGGCGATCATCATAGGTGCCTAGTTTAACGTGTCCGGCGCCAGTCGGGCTGACACAGCCTTGGCCAGCTCAGGTGCTCCTCATTAATTTTTCGAACAGCATCCGATTATCTGCTACGCTCAAGCCTCAACTTAATGGAGACTTATCATGGCCAATCCTCAAATGCCCAATATCCCAGGGATCCCAGGCGCCGGTGCAATGGCGGACACCCTCGATTTTGTGAAAAATCTATGGGGCAGCATGAGCGTACCTGGCGTCAGTATTCCAGGCATGGCCGCGCCGACCTTGAATGTCGATGAGCTCGACAAGAAGATCGGCGATTTGAAAGCTGTCGAATCCTGGTTGAACGTGAACATGAGCATGCTGCGCGGGACGATCCAGGCGCTCGAGGTGCAGCGCAGCACGATCGCAGCGCTCAAATCGATGAGCTCCACGTTTGCGGCCTCGATCAAGCAACCGGTCGACACCGAGAAAACGGCGCCAGCCGCGCCATTCACATCGTCGTTCTTCCCGCAATCGGCCGCCGCTCAACCGACTCAACCGGCGCAGGCCTCAGTTAAGCCACAAGCGCAAGCAGACGCGCCAGCGGACACCGACGCCGCGTCGTCGTTAGCCAACCCGAGCGCATGGTGGAACTTATTGCAGGATCAGTTCAAGCAAGCGGTCACGACCGCCATGGCATCGGATGCGGTTGCCAACGCCACTGCTTTGGCGACCGATGCGGCCACCAAATTTAGCGCGGCATCGGTCAAGCCGGCCGCCCAAATGAGCAAAACGATCAGCGAAACACTGGCCAAGAAAGCACCAGCCCGCCCCAGCGTCGCCGCCAAGGCGCCGGCCAAACGCGCGCCCGCCAAACCAAAGGCGAGCAAGGCCCGTCCGGGCTGAGCGCGGCGCTCACAATCAAGGCAGCGATCGAGCGCTCTAAGCCAAGCGCTGGATCCGGATCGCGTCGATCAAACCGTCGCCTTGACGGCACACGGTATTGATCGAGACCAAGCCCTCGTCGGCCAGTAACTTGACATTGTCGTGGACCAACTGGAAGGTGTCCAGGGTGTCCCCCTTGGCAGCGACCGGACGGATCCAGGCAGCGCTGCCGACTTTCATTTTTTCGTACACTTCCTTGGCGATATCGCGCATGTTTTTCCTTTGTCTTTGCAAACAGGTTTGGGCGCGGGCCACCCCGCACTAAACCGTAGTTTATCACTCGATGGCGCGGAAACGGGCGCGTTCGAGCGCGGGCGCCACGGTTTATGCTGCTGGCAAGGGCACAATTGGCGGTGCCAGCGTCGCCAATTGCGCCATCAGCTGGGCAAAACGCTGTTGACCGGGCGTGATCGCTTCCACTTGCAGCAGAACCTCGCCGGCCTCTGCGCAGAGGGCCTCGTCGAAACCGAACTGCTGCATGTGGGAAATAAGAATTTGCGCGCAGTTGAACAGGATCCGCACATTGGTCGGTAGCTTGGCGCGCGCGTTGCGCATCCATTGGACCGCCTCCGGCAGCTTGCCCGTCTTCCACAGCAGCACACCCTGGTTCATCAAGTCCGACGCCTCCTTGCGCGAGGACAGGATCAGCACTTTGCCTTCGTCGCCCATGCGCGCCTTGTCGAAGAGTTTCTGCACCTCATCTTGCAGCACGGCGTTGTCGTGGTTATTCCTGATCAGGTAGCACAACAGCTCGACCGGCGCCTGTTTCACGCCCACCGCAAACAGCAAGGTCGCCAACTCGATGCAGGTCGGGGTATCGAGCCGCTGGTAATCCTCGGCCAACATGTGTTCGAGTTCATCGCCGCACTTGCGGGCGCGCCGGTAGTCGCCGCTCTCATGGTAGACCATGCCCTCGGTGATCTTGGCGCGCAACAGGATCTGGTCACTCGCAACGAACTCGCGCTGGGCCGTCAGCAGCAGCAAGAGTGCCTCCTTGGTCTCGTTTTTCAGCCCGCACACGCGGGCCAGGCCCAGATAGGCGTCCGGCGTTTTCATCACCGAGTATTCGCCGATCGCAATGCACTTGCGGAACGCCTTCTCCGCCATGGCGACGTTGCCCAGCTTGAGGCAAGCCTGGCCCAGGCTGCGTTGGCGCAGCACGGAGTTGGGCGACAGCTTGGCCGCTTGTTCCAGCACGTTGCAGGCCTCCTCGGCCTGTCCCAGCTGGGTATAGGCGGCCGCCAGCTGGTCGTAGGCGTCGATGTAATAGCGGTTTTCCGCGATCACGCCCTGGAACATTTGGCGCGCCTCGTCCAGTTCGCCGTTTTGCATGCGGATCTTGGCCAGGCCGGCGCGCGCCCAGTTATAGTCGCGCTCGCCAAGAATGCGCTCGTAGACCGCGCGCGCCTGTTCCGGCTCGCCGCTTTTGAGCAGCAGTGCGGCCTTCATGCGCAGCAAATCGAGTTCGTGCATCTTGTTGCTCTCGATTTGCGCGTCGCACAGTGTGGCCGCGCGCAGGTAATCCTTGTCGATAAAGGCTTGGTCGATTTCCTTGAACACCTGTTTTTTATGCCACACGCGATTGAGGCGCGTCAGCAGCACGCCTTCCGTGATTGGCTTGATCAGGTAGGCGTCGGGCTGGTGCTCGGCCGCGCCCATCACCGATTCGACGCTCTTCTCGGCCGACACCATCAGCCAGACACTGCTGGGCGCCATCAGGTTGCGCATGCGCGCCTCTTCCAGCAACTGCTGGCCGTTCTTGCCCTCGCCCAGGTTGTAGTCGCACAGCACCACATCGTAGTGGGTCCTGGCCAGCAGCACGATCGCCTCGCCGCCGCTGGCAGCCTGGTCGATATACTTGGCGCCCAGGTTGCGCAAGCTTTCGCGCAGCAACTGGCGGATGCCGATGAAGTCATCCACCAGCAGGTAGTGTTTATTGGCCCAGTCGACGGTTTTGGGGTGCTTCATCAGCATATTTTTGTTCGCTTTCGACTCACGGTAAACGCAACACGAAGCAGCCGCCGCCCCAGGCGCCACCGTTTTCTAGGCGGACGCTGCCGCAGCGCTCTTGATGTTTGTGCGCCTTCGCCACTGCGCTCGAGAAATACAGGCCGAGCCCGGTGCTGTTGGTCGAGAAATTGACTGCGCTGCTCACGCCACTCATGGCCGAGGCGCCCGCCTCCAGCATCGCGCGCGGGTAGCCGGGCCCGTTGTCCTCGATCCGCACTTCCAGGTAACCGTCAACCTTGGCGATCGCCAACCGGATCTTATCGCTTGTATAGTGAATCGCGTTGTTAATGGCATGGCCAACCACGCCGATGATCAGGTCTTCATCGAGGCACCAGATCAGGTCGGGATCGCAGTCGGTCGCGAGTGTGATGCCCTTGGAGGCGAGCAGGATCTTGTCTTGCGCGACGACTTGCTCAACCAGCTGACTCACCTGCAGCGGGTGCGCGTCGAACGGATACTCGGGCTTGCCAACTTGCTTGTAGAGCGCGAGCAACTGGAGCAAATTGTCGTTCAGTCGCTTGGTTTGATACAACATCTGGGCCATCTGCGGATAGGCCGACTCGGTCTCGGGCGAGGCGCCGGCCAGCAATGTCTCGAGTGTGCCGCTCAACACGCAGATCGAGTTCTTCATGTCATGCGCGGTCGAGGCCAGAAACAGAAACAACTCCGGCGAGCCGGTTTGATCATCCATCGGTGATGCCTCCACAGGAGCGTTGATGCCAGGCTTGACTGGATGGCTGCGGCCTGCGTCAGGTTCCAATATTTCCATTAGGCAATTATACAGCGTCCGGCAAGTGCGCGACGCTGGCATGCTACTGGTCTCGCACGAGGTTGGCGCGCCGCCGCTTTTCCTGGAGCAGAAAGCGGGCCGGATCGAGCGCGCGATGCATAGCCGAGCAAGCCGTACAGGCCCGGCCAGCGCGGCACGTCGCGCAAGCGCTCAAGCGCACCGCTTGGCCCGTCATTGGGCAAGGCCCCCACCAGCGGCAAGCGGTCCGGCGCGACGCAACGAAAGCCGACCCGACCCGCCAGCGGCGGCTCGACAGCGACGGTGTCCGGCCCCATCATGGCGCGGATTTTTTGCAGGTTCTCACGCTCACTGTCGGCCCGCAACAACGGGTCGCCATCGGTATCGTAGGTGGCGCCAACGCAACTGACGCCGTTCGAG
>JANPCW010000514.1:0-3390 GCA_031431155.1 Janthinobacterium sp.
CGTTACGTTTCTCACACACTGGAAGCGGACGACGTGCGGCGCCACATCGCTGCCGGCAAGCAATGCACACGCCTGGCCATGACCTGGAACGACCGCATCAGCTTCGTGCTCACGGAAGCGCTGGCGATCAAGAGCATCAAGCCGCTCGACGTGATCAAGGAAACCGACGCCAGCACCAAGAACGACGACGAGCGTTTCGACGGCGACGTGATGCTGATGACGGGCGAGTTGAACAAGATGATGGCCGACCTGGTCGAAGCGCTGGGCGGCGAAGCGAAGGCGTAGCCAGGCAACTTCCAAGAAGGATGGGTCTGATCGCATTCGGACGCACTTTTGGATCCTGGCCTGCTTGACCGTTTTCAACGGGCCGCGCCTGCGCCTGCGTAAAGCGCCGCATGGCTTGGCGGGTCGGTTAAAATAGGCGTTGCAAACCAAGCGGCGCACCCATGCAAGACGCGCTATTTTCGATAGCAACAGCCCGTGGAATTTAATGCGCCTGCACGCGGAAACGTCGACCTATGAAATTCAAAGACTATTACGCCAGCCTTGGTGTGGCGCGCACTGCAACCCAGGATGAAATCAAGAGCGCGTATCGCAAACTGGCGCGCAAGTACCACCCGGACGTGAGCAAGGAGCCCGAGGCGGAAGCACGCTTCAAGGAGATGGGCGAGGCCTACAAAGTGCTCAAGGATCCGGAAACGCGGGCCGCCTACGACCAGGTCGGCAGCCAGTGGCAGGGCGGGCAGGAATTCCAGCCGCCGCCGAACTGGGATGCCGGTTTCGAATATGGCGGAGGCGACGCCGGGACCGGCGAGGCTGCCGATTACAGCGATTTCTTCGAATCGCTGTTCGGGCGCCGCACCAGAGCCGGGCAAGGGTCTCAGCGGGACATGCATGCGCAGGGACAGGATCATCACGCCAAAGTCGAGATCGATCTGAAAGACGCTTACCACGGGGCGCAACGCAGCATCTCGCTGCGCATGCCGGTCATGGATGCGCAGGGGCACGTCGGCACGCGGGAACGCACGCTCGACATCAGCATCCCGAAAGGGATACGCGAGGGCCAGCATTTGCGCCTGAGCGGACAGGGCGGGCCAGGGCTCGGCCAAGGCAAGGCCGGCGATCTGTATCTGGAGATCGTGTTCCGTCCGCACCCGCATTATCGGGTCGATGGGCGCGACGTCTATTTCGACTTGCCGCTGGCGCCGTGGGAAGCAGCGCTCGGCGCCAGCATCACCGCGCCGACACCCGAGGGCTCGGTGCATCTCACCATTCCGCCAGGATCAACTGCCGGGCGCAAGCTACGCTTGAAAGGGCAAGGCATTCCCGGCAACCCGGCAGGCGATCTGTATGCGGTGCTGGCGATCGCGCTGCCGCCCGCCGACAGCGAGCGCGCCAAGGAAGCCTACCGCGCAATGGCGCAGAGCCTCGCCTTCAATCCGCGTTCCCATCTGCAAGGATAATTCGCCATGAACCAAACGATTACGACCTATCTTCAAGGCCAGGTGGTCGAGGAGGAAATCGATCTGACCCTGGTCCAGCTGTGCCAGGCGTGCGATGCGCCTCAGGAACAGGTCACGGTCTGGGTGCTGGAAGGCATGCTCGAGCCGCGCGGCATGCAGCCGCAGGACTGGCGCTTTGGCGGTGCCGCCCTGCGCCGCGCGCGGCTGGCATTACGGCTCTCGCGCGATCTCGAGATCAATCCGGCCGGCGTCGCGCTGGCGCTCGACTTGCTCGATGAAATCGCGGCCCTGGAAGCCCAGATCAAGCGCCGCGGCGCGCATTAGCCTCGGGGTTGCGGGTTCAGGTGGCCCGAACCGAACACCGAAAAAATGGGGTCAGAGTCAATTTAATAAAATGGGGTCAGAGTCGATTTAAAGCGAAGTTGCAGGGCGAGGCTCCGGGTTCAGGTGGACGGAATAGATCACAGAATTGATCTTCCAGCCTTGGCCTGTGTGCACCGGCTGCCAGGCTTCCTGGCCCCAGTTCGACTTGTAGTCGCCGCTATGGAAGCTGTAGTCGAAGGAGACCGATGCTACTTGACCGTCCGAGTCGATGCGGACGTTCCAGAGCTTTTCCTCTTTACGCGCGCTTGTTTCGACGATGCCGTCAATGAAGGCCACCGGGCCGGGTGTCCCTAGTGGATTGGCCTTCGCAAAATCCGGCTTCTTCTGACGAATCAGCTTTAGCGATTGGTCGTCATAGACCGCTAGCCAGGGGATCGATTCTCCATGGAAGAGCTGAAGGAAGCGGGCCTTATCCTTGGCAATAATAGATGTGCGGAATGTCTCAATAGCAGATCGGATTTCGGACTCGCCCTTCATCGCAGGCGCGGGTGTTTGTGCAACGGCAGCCGTGGCCATGAAAAAAATTGCGGCCAATAAAAGTGACTTCACGTGTTCCTCTTCCAATATAGTTGTGACTTAAGCGAATGGCTGCACGCCGATCCATCGACCGTGTAGCCAGAGCGCAAACACAGCCCAGGCGGCAATCCCCACAGCCACGACGGCAACCGTTCCAACCATTGTTCCTGCAGGGTATTGCGTCCCCGCTGACCGGTCGCGTTTGCGCGCCGCGCTGAAACTAAATATCGCCCACACCAGAAAGCTGCCGAACAGAATAATGGCCGCCAGGGTGCCATTGGCCAGCAAGTGGGCCAAGGCCCAAACGTTCACGCCCAGAACCATCGGATGGTGCAGTGCCGCTTTGATGCTGTTGCGGGGGACGTAAGCTGCGGTCACCAGAACGAAGGAAATCGCCGTCAACAGTGCCGCGATATGCCGCATCGCGGTTGGAGGGGTCCATATGACCACCGGTTCTTGCCGCGCCAGTCCAAAGCCCCAGATGATCAGCCCGAAACCGATCAGCGAGACCAGCGCATATCCCAGTTTCCATGCGTTCTCGCCCGAGCGCGCGCGCTGCGCGGTGCGCCAATCGTCGGCGAAAATGCGGATCGAATGCGTGCCCAGAAAAATCGCTAAACCTAGAATTAAAATCGTCATCACTGTCTGCCTTGTAAATAGAGTGTGCGCGGCTGGCAATGCATTCTAAATGGTTTGGCCTGCTGGATGTTGAATTGGCAAGGAAAAATTGTCGATCAAGAATTTGACCGACGGAGTGCGGCGATTATGGGTTCTGTCGAATGACCTTCTTAAACGCGCCACGAAAGAGGTGGTCAGTTCTTGAGTTTTTAGTCAATCCGACAGAACTTTTTTACAACTTCTTAGTGCACCAATGCAGTGAACGGGTAAACATAAGCCTGCAAGAACACAAGCAGTCCTACCAGCACCGCCAACGCCAGGCTGTGGAAGAATACAAAGCGCAGGATCTCGCTTTCATGCCCATACCAACGGGTTGCGGTACTGGCCACGACGATGCTCTGGGCGTCGA
>JANPCW010000515.1:0-3922 GCA_031431155.1 Janthinobacterium sp.
TGCCGGTCTACCTGAACGCGCTGGCCGGCAAGGGCGTGCACGTGGTCACCGTCAACGACTACCTGGCCCGTCGCGATGCCGAATGGATGGGGCGGCTGTACGGATTTCTCGGCCTGACCGTCGGCGTCAACGTGCCCGGCATGCAGCGCGAAGAGAAGCAGGTCGCTTTCGCGGCCGACGTCACCTACGGCACGAACAACGAATTCGGCTTCGACTACCTGCGCGACAACATGGTGTTCGAAGCGCGCGACCGGGTGCAGCGCAGCCTGAACTTCGGCATCGTCGATGAAGTGGACTCGATCCTGATCGATGAGGCGCGCACGCCGTTGATCATTTCCGGCCAGGCCGAGAGCCACACCGACCTGTACCAGAAGATCAATCAAGTGCCCGGCATGTTGACCATGCAAATCGGCGAAGAGACGCCGGACGGCAAGGGCGTCATATCGGTGCCGGGCGACTATACCAAGGACGAAAAAGCGCACCAGGTGCTGCTGACCGAAGCCGGGCACGAAAAGGCCGAGCGCATCTTGACCGAGATGGGTTTGCTGCCGGAAGGCGCCTCGCTCTACGACTCGGTCCATATCACCCTGGTGCACCACTTGTACGCGGCGCTGCGGGCCCACGCGCTGTATTTCAAGGATACGCATTACGTCGTGCAAAACAATGAAGTGGTCATCGTCGATGAATTCACGGGCCGCCTGATGACAGGCCGGCGCTGGTCCGATGGCCTGCATCAGGCGGTCGAAGCCAAGGAAGGCGTGCGGATTCAGAACGAGAACCAGACATTGGCCTCGATCACGTTCCAGAATTACTTCCGGATGTATGCCAAGCTGGCCGGCATGACCGGCACCGCCGATACCGAAGCCTACGAATTCCAGGAAATCTATGGGCTGGAAACGGTCGTGATTCCGCAAAACCGTCCGCTCCAGCGCAAGGATCGCCAGGACCAGGTCTACAAGTCGGCGGCCGAGAAATACAACGCCATGCTGATCGACATCCGCGATTGCTGCGAACGGGGCCAGCCGGTGCTGGTGGGTACCACCTCGATCGAGAACTCGGAACTGTTGTCGGGCATTTTGACCAAGGCCGACCTCGAGCATAACGTGCTCAATGCGAAGCAGCATGCGCGCGAGGCGGAAATCATCGCCCAGGCCGGCCGCCCGAAAATGATCACGATCGCCACCAACATGGCCGGTCGCGGGACCGACATCGTGTTGGGCGGTAACGTCGAGAAGCAGATCCAGATCGTCGAAGCCGACGCCAGCCTGTCGGACGCCGACAAGGCGGCGCGCGCCAAGCAGCTGAGCGATGAATGGCAGTCCCTGCACGAGCGCGTGGTCGCTGCCGGCGGCTTGCATATCATCGGCACCGAGCGCCACGAATCGCGCCGCGTCGACAATCAGTTGCGCGGGCGTGCCGGCCGCCAGGGCGATCCGGGCTCGTCCCGGTTCTACCTGTCGCTGGACGACGCGCTGCTGCGCATTTTTGCCGGCGACCGCGTGCGCGCCATCATGGAACGCCTGAAGATGCCGGAGGGCGAACCGATTGAAGCGGGCATCGTTTCGCGTTCGATCGAGACGGCGCAGCGCAAGGTCGAAGCGCGCAACTTCGACATTCGCAAACAATTGCTCGAATACGACGATGTCGCCAACGACCAGCGCAAAGTGATTTACCAGCAGCGCAACGAGCTGCTTGAAACCACCGACGTCTCGGAACTGATCGGCTCCCTGCGCCATGGCGTGTTCACCGACTTGGTGCGCACTTTTGTGCCACCGGAATCGGTGGAAGAGCAGTGGGACATCAAGACGCTCGAAGCATCGCTGGCCAGCGAATGGCAGCTGCCGGTGGCGCTGCAAGCCATGCTGGCAGCCGAGCCGAACCTGACCGACGATGAGCTCGAAGAGCGCGTGCTGGCATCGGCTGACGCCCTGTACAACGGGAAGATCGCCATTGTGGGCAAGGAAGCGTTCGGCGGATTCGAACGCAACGTGATGCTGCAAAGCGTCGACAGTCACTGGCGCGAACACCTGGCCGCGCTCGACCATCTGCGCCAGGGGATTCATCTGCGCGGCTATGCGCAGAAAAACCCGAAGCAGGAATACAAGCGCGAAGCGTTTGAATTGTTCGGCCAGATGCTCGACATGATCAAGAACGACGTGGTGAAAACGATCATGACGGTGCACATCCAAACGCGTGAAGAAATTGACGCGGCCGAACTGGCGATGCAGCAGTCGCATGTCGAAAACGTCCATTACCAGCATGCCGACTTCGATCCGGATGCGGCGCCCGAAGAACTGCTGGCGCCAAGCGCCAATCCGGATGACGAGACCGGCCAGGTCAGTCTCAGCACGGGTCCGAAAATTGGCCGCAACGACCCTTGCCCTTGCGGCAGCGGTAAGAAATACAAGCAGTGCCATGGCAAACTCGCATAGCGCGATCAGCGATTAAAACGGGGGCGGAGAATGAAAATTCTACCGCCCTTTTTTTATGCGTCCGGCAGCGGGCATCACAAGGCGTCGTCTATCCCGGGCCCGGCCCCATCCGGCGGCGCATGGCCGGGGTCATGTCGATATGCTTGTTGGCATCGATCAGCATGACCTCGTTCAATCCTAGCCGATGCGCCATCGCTTTCCAGTTCGCCGGCCCGCTGATAAAGAGTGGTTTCGAGTTCCCATCGGAGCGCAAGCCAGCATCCTTGCCGCCGGAAGTGATGATGGTGACCGAGGCGACCAGATCGATGGTGTCGCCGCTGCGAGGATCGATAATGTGAGGGTGGCGCTTGCCGTCTATCATGAAATAGCGCTGATAGTCGCCGCTGGTGCCGATCGCCTCATTGTCATGCAGGTCCAGGGTGGCGATGGCGCCGTCGCCACGCGGATCGCGGATTCCGACTTTCCATAGGCGCTTGCCGGGCTGGCCGATGGCGAGTATGTTGCCGCCTACATTGATGAGCGCCGCCTTGACATGCGCATCGCGCAAAATCAGGGCTGCGCGGTCGAGCGCATAGCCTTTGGCGTAGCCACCCAGATCGATCATGACGGCCCGGTTCCGGCTTGAGATCGTCGTGCCTTGGTAGCGCAGGTCTGCCAGGCGCGGATTGGCATCGACCCAGCGCCGGATTTCTTCCCGTGGCGGAGCGTGCGGCGTGATGTCGCTGCTCTGAAAGCCCCATAGCCGAATCAAATGGCCGATTGCCGGGTTAAACAGGTTGTCCGACCGTTCGGCCAGCGCGGTCGCCGATTTCAGCAGGTCGACCATTTCGCCATCTGCCTGGAATGGCGCACCGCGCGCAATGCTGTCGTTGAGCGCGGTCAGCATGCTTGGTTGCCAAGCGTGAAACTTGTGATGCAGGCGATCGAATTCATTCAATACGCTGGCACTGAGCGCATTGGCGCGCTCCTGCGATTCGCCGTAAATGCTGACTTCGACGACGGTGCCGAACACATTGCCTTGGGTTCTGTAGGTGGCTTCATTGCGAACGCAGCCCGACAACAGGCCTTGCAACAACAACAGTGCCGCTAAATAGATGCTTGCTGTACAGCGTATCGTGATGATGTCGCCTCGATTTCTCGCAAAGATGTTGGGCTGTTTTCGAATTCCAAAATACGGAGCGTGTCGATCGGTTTCGCCTGACACAAACCTGATTGACACGCTCGCCAGATCAGATCGCTTTGCTGATCATATAATCAACCGCAGCCTTGACTTCATCATCCTTGAGCGCCGCGTTGCCACCCTTGGGCGGCATCGACTTGAACCCGTTCAGCGCACTGGTGTGGAGTGCCTCGTTTCCTTTGGCGATACGCGGTTGCCATGCGGCCTTGTCGGCTAATTTCGGCGCGCCCAGTACCCCGGCGCCATGGCAAGAAAGACAGTTCGCGGTGTACACCTTCTCACCCTTGACCAGGTCGCCTGCGCTCGCGGG
>JANPCW010000516.1:0-18756 GCA_031431155.1 Janthinobacterium sp.
AGTCCACCTGCTGGGCGAGCGCGGCTTTATCGCTTCGCCGCATACAGGTCAACCTGGCCACTACGTGATCGAGCGGGCATTTGTCGAGAAGTAATCGAGCGCCGGATGCTGCCTGGCGGGGGCTACCCGCCCGCGCCGGGCTGTATTTTATGCGCCGTATAACGAAGCGATAGGCTTCAACTTTGCAAGCAGTTCCGGGCTAACCGCGTCCTCGCCGACCAGGCCCATCGCAAGACTGCGTGCCGCTATCTCATACTCCTTCATCGCCTGGTACTCGGACCATAGCTCGCGTGCGGGATGCTGATGAAATTGGTGAATGATTTCGATTAGATTGGCGCTCGGCAATTTCCCGTCGCGCCAGCGCTGTATGTCGACGTCGAGCGCGTTCGGGATGCGACCCGCCTCCACTTCATAGATGGCGCCTGACAGTCCACGTAATTCGCCGCGTTCGGACTTGGTAAATTCCACATTCCTCCAATGACTTGCTCTGACTGACGGATCGCACATGTGGGGGGATCGTAATGTCATTGTGCTCTAGTTCAGTGTGCAAGCAAGACTGGAATCGTCATCTGTTTCAAGATGGTTTTGGTGGCGCCACCCAGTACCAGTTCGCGAAGGCGAGAATGACCGTAACAGCCCATGACCAGCAGGTCGCACTTCAGGTTGGCTGCCAGCGACAAGATCGCCTGGCCCGGATCGACATCCGTATTCTCCTGCATGACATCGACCTTGACGTTGTGGCGGGCAAGAAAGGTGGCCAGTTCCAGTGCTGGTAATTGGCCAGATTCGTCCGGTGCAGGCGGAGGATTAAAACTGACCACTTCGACGATTTTGGCGCGTTGCAGCAACGGAATGGCTTGGCGCACCGCGCGCGCCGCCTCTTTGCTGGCATTCCAGCCGATCAAGACGCGCTCGCCGACGCTGCGGACCTTGCCGGCGTATGGCAGTACCAACACTGGGCTGCCGCCGTGAAACGCGACATCCGCCGGTAAATTTGCATAGCTTGAGCGCACACTGCTGCCGGGGTCATATTGACCCAGGATGCACAGGTCGGCGCAACGCGCCTGCGCGCTCAGGGCGATTACCGGGTCGTCATTCGAAAACTTCGTTTCATAGGATGCCACGCCGGCCGTTCGCACCTGGTTCTCAAAGCGTCGCATGGTCTCCTCGGCACGTTTTTGCAAGGTCTCCAGATAGGGCAGCATTCCGGGATAGATGGGGTCTGCCGCGACCGATTCACGCAGAAACTGGGACACGCCTGTCATGCTCATGCCGATCAGATGTGCGTTTTGGGTCAGCGCAAGTTCCATTGCAAGTATGAGGCGGGTGTCGATATTGCGCTCATTGTCGACATGCACAACGATGGTTTTGTAGCTCATGGCGTTCTCCGCGATCTCCCCGACTGCTGACTCAGCCTATACAAACAGCGTATGCCGACGACCCCGTTTTGTCTAGAATCTCGCGCTCATGCGTGGGCGCTTTTTTGCTTCTGAATTGCGCCGCGTCAAGCTGCTGTGTCGTATCGCTTTTCAATTCGCACGGAACGCAAATAAGATAAAGTCACCCTGAAACCGTCTGCGCATTCACTTTTCCCCAGTGAAATTGCAGCTGTGCGGTGTGCGCTAAACGAGGAGACATTCATGCAAGCAGATCCGCAGCCACTGGTGACCGTCGAACCTGCCAAGCCAGCCGGGGTTAGCCTGGAAAGCATCGTGCCGGGATGGAATGACGTCGAACCTCCTGCGAATATCGACCGGCTGCTCCATGCTGCCATGGGCAAGGTCACGCACGGTATTTCACCCGCCAGTCTGGCGCTCGCCTATGCCGATTGGGGCTTGCATCTCATGCAGTCGCCGGGAAAGTGGGAAAAACTATTGGAAAAGGCGGTGCGCAAGGAAACTTGGCTGTTTAACTATGCGATGCGCATGTGTACCGGTTCGACCTGTGAACCGTGCATCGAGCCCTTGCCGCAAGACCGGCGCTTTCGCGATCCGTCGTGGCAACGCTGGCCGTTCAGCCTGATTTATCAGTCGTTTCTGCTCAACCAGCAATGGTGGCATAACGCCACGACCGGCATCGGAGGCGTCAAGCCGCACCATGAACAGGTCGTCTCGTTCATGACGCGCCAGTTGCTCGATATCGTGTCGCCCGTCAATTTCATTGTAACCAATCCTGAAGTTCTGAACGAAACTGCGCGCGAGGGCGGGATGAATCTGGTGCGCGGCGCCGCCAATCTCTTGCGGGATATCGAGCGCGAACTGGCGAGCCAGCGCGCGTCTGGGTCGCAGTTATTTCGGCCTGGAGAGCAGGTCGCGCTCAGCCCCGGTCAGGTGGTCTACCGCAACCGCTTGATCGAGCTCATCCAGTACGCCCCCCAAACAGATACAGTCCACGCCGAGCCCGTATTGATCGTACCGGCCTGGATCATGAAATACTACATACTCGATTTGTCGCCGCATAATTCGCTGGTCAATTATCTGGTCAAGCGCGGGCACACCGTGTTCATGATTTCCTGGCATAACCCGGGGGTTGAGGATCGCGAACTCGGGATGGATGACTACCTGAAGATGGGCGCGTTCGAAGCGGTCAAGGCGGTGCAGGCCATTGTCCCGCAGCGCAAGATCAACGCGGTCGGTTACTGCCTGGGCGGCACCTTGCTGGCGATCGCCGATGCCTACCTCGAGCAAACCGGCAGCGCACCGTTCAACTCGATGACCCTGCTGGCGGCCCAGACCGACTTCAAGGAAGCGGGCGAGCTCTCGCTGTTCATCGACTACAGCCAGCTCAATTTCCTGGAAGATATCATGTGGTACCAAGGGTACCTCGATACGCGACAGATGTCGGGCGCATTCCAATTGCTGCGCTCGAACGACTTGGTTTGGTCGCGCATGGTACATGATTATCTGCTGGGCAAGCGCGCGCCGATGACCGACCTGATGGCTTGGAACGCCGATACAACCCGCATGCCGTATCGCATGCATAGTCAATACCTGCGCCGCCTGTTCCTGAACAATGAATTGTTTGAGGGGCGTTATAGCGTGGACGGGCTATCGATTGCGCTCTCCGACATACAGGTGCCGATTTTTGCCGTCGCAACAGAAGCCGACCACGTCGCGCCCTGGCGCTCGGTCTACAAGCTCGACCTTGCCACCGAGAGCGAATTCACCTTCTTGCTCACGAACGGCGGACACAATGCCGGAATCATTAGCGAACCCGGCCATCCGAACCGGCATTTCAAGACGTCACGCTGGCTGGGGCACGAACGTTATGTCGATCCCAACCAGTGGTACCTCAACACGCCAACGCGGCAAGGGTCGTGGTGGCCGGAGTGGGCCGGATGGTTGCGGAAAAATTCGCACGGCTTCATGGTCGCGCCGCCGCCGATGGGAAATCCGGAGCTAGGCTATGGCGCGCTTGAGCCGGCGCCCGGCTCGTACGTGTTCGAGGTGTGACGGCGAGGTTTGACTACGGTTGCCGCCACCCGCCGCCAAGCGCCTTGAACAGGTCGAGCGTCGCCTGCAGCCGCCTCTGGCGGATTTGAGCGACCTGATCCTGGGCTTGGGCCAAGGTGCGCTGGGCGTCAAGCAGTACCAGCAAGTCATCGGCCCCTTCGCGGTAGCGCACTTCCGCCAGCCTGAGCGCGCCGATTGCATGCTGCCGAGATTCGACCAGCAAGCGCTCCTGCTGGCCGGAGCGGGTGCCCGAGCCTAGCGCATTTTCCACGTCAGCCAGCGCAGCCAGGACCGCCTTGCGGTAGAGCAGCACCAGTTCCTGCTCGCGCGATGCCGCAACGTCTACTTGGGCGCGCAGCCGGCCGCCGTCGAATATTGGTTGCAACAGAGAGGCGCCGAGCGCCAACGCGACCGTCGGCGCGCTGACCATATCGCGTAATGACGTGCTGGCGGCGCCGGCCGAAGCGGTCAGCGAAATCGATGGCAGCAGGGCGGCGCGGGCCGCGGCCACGCTGGCGTTGGCGCTTGCCAATTGGGCCTCGGCGCTGGCCAGGTCGGGGCGCCGAACCAGCAGGCTGGACGGCAGCCCGGGCGAGACGACCGGCAGCGCGAGGCCGAGCAAGTCTTCACCGGCGGCGGCAAAACCTTGCGCTGGTTTGCCAACCAGCACGGCGAGCGCGTACAGGAACTGGCGTTCCTGCGTTTGGAGCGGCAGCAGCGCCGCCTGCTGCCCAAGCAGGGCGGACTGCTGGCGTGTCACATCGATCGGCGATGCGGCGCCGTTGCGGGCGCGTGCGTCGACCACCTTTAGCACGCGCTCTGCAATGGCGATATTCTTGCGCGCCAAACTCAAGCGCTCGCGCACGGACAGCAACTGAAAATAAGCCGCGGCCACGCCGGTTAGCAGCGTCAAGCGCACGGTTTCGCGCTCGTAGCGGGTGGCGCGCAAGGCGAACTCGGCAGAACGGGCGGAGGAGTTATTTTTGCCCCACACATCAACCTCGTAGCTGGCGCTGAGCGAGGCATTGACTGCGTTGGAACCGGCGTCGCCATTACCGCGCGTTGCGCGGCGCGAGGCGCCGGCGCCAAAGCTAAGCACGGGAAACAGCGTTGCGCCGGCGATCGCCGTCTGCGTCTCGGCCTGCCTGACGCGCTCGGCTGCGATGGCCAGATCGGGGCTGCCCACCAACGCGGCCTCAATCAAGGCCGACAGTTGATCCGAGCCGAAATTGCGCCACCAATCGGCGGCAGCAACGACGCCGTCGGGCGTGGCCGATTCCACAAAGGCCGATGGCAGATCGACGGTGGCCGGCCTTGGCGCGCTGGCGCGGGTGGCGCATGCGCTCAGTGCAAACGCCAGCCCCAAATAGGTGATTGAGACAAGCGGACGCAGCGCCAAGAAGCAGAAAAGGTTCGGTTTCATCATTTTCCCAAGGCGACAACAGGATCGACCTGCGCCGCTTTGCGGGCAGGGAAATAGCCAAAGACGAGGCCGATGGCAAGCGCGCAACTAAAGGCGAGCACCACGGGCGCCAGCGAAAACTGGATCGGGGTGTCGAACGCGCCGATGATCGCGGCGGCCAGCATGCCGAGCGCAACGCCGATGGCGCCGCCCAACACCGACACCACTAACGCCTCGGTAAGGAAGTGCTGCAAGATATTGCGCATGCGCGCGCCGGTGGCCATCCGGATGCCGATTTCGCGGGTGCGTTCGGTCACGCTCACGAGCATGATGTTCATCACGCCGATACCGCCCACCAGCAGCGAAATGGCCGCCACCGACGCCAGCAACACCGTGAGTGTGTTCTGAGTTTCGGACGCCGTTTCGATGACCGAGGCCATGTTGCGGATCTGGAAATCGGGGGTGCCATGGCGTTGCTGCAGCAGAGCCGCGACCGCATCCTGGGTGGCGTCGATCAGCTCGACGTCATCCACCGCCACCGTGACGTTGCGCAGAAAACGCGCGCCGAACAGGCGCAGACTGCCCGTGGTCAACGGCAGCAAAGCCACGTCGTCCTGATCCTGCCCGCCGGCCGCCGCGCCGCGCGGCGCCATGATACCGATCACCTGGAACATCACATTGTTGAGCACCACGTATTTTCCGACTGGATCAAGGTCCTTGCCGAACAGTTTGTCCACCACGGTCTGACCGAGTACCACCACGGCGGAATAACTGCGCACGTCGTCATCCGAGAAAAAAATGCCCTTGCTTAACGGCCAGCTGCGCGCAGTCGGGAAGGTCGCGGTGGTGCCAGTGGCCTGGGTTTGATAGTCGGCATTGCCGAAGCGCATGGTGACCGAGGCGCCCAGTTCGGGAACGGCTGCCAGCACGTTAGGCAGCGCGGCCAGCGCCTCGGCATCCTCGGGGGTCAGGGTGGCGACGCTGCCCCCGGCGCCCCTGCGGTTCGGTGCGCCCGGGCGCACCAGCAGCAAATTGGTGCCCATCGCGCTGATCCGAGTCAGCACCGCTTGCTTGGCGCCGTCACCGATGGCCAGCATCGTGATGACCGAGCCGACCCCGATCACGATACCGAGCAAGGTCAGAACGGTGCGAAACAGGTTCGCGCGCAGGGCGCGCACGGCCGTCTTGGCCGCTTCCAGCAAGCCGCTGACGAAGCCGCCGCCAAGATCGTGCGTGCTTGGCGCCGCAATCTCGGGCGTTATGTCGGGCAGGCGCGGGCCAGGATCGTCCACGATCAGGCCGTCCTTGATGTGGATGACGCGCTGCGCCTGATCGGCCACCTCTTGCGCGTGGGTGATCAGGATGATCGTGTGGCCGCGGCTGGACAAGTCCTTCATCAACGCCATCACTTCCACGCCGCTTTGGGTGTCCAGCGCACCGGTCGGTTCGTCGGCCAGCACGATGCGCCCGCCATTCATAAGCGCGCGCGCGATCGAGACGCGCTGCTGCTGCCCGCCGGAAAGCTGGCTGGGACGGTGCCCCAGCCGATCGCCCAAGCCAAGCGTTGCCAGCAGCTGGCGGGCGCGCGCAGTGCGCTCACGCGGGGGCATGCCGGAATAGATGGCCGGCACTTCGACGTTTTCTACCGCGCTCGCCGTGCCGATCAGGTTATAGCTTTGAAATACGAAGCCAAACGCTTCGCGCCGCAGCCGGGCCAGCTCATCGCGCCCGAACCCGGACACATCCTGGCCCATGAAGCGGTAGACGCCGCTGGTGGGGCGGTCGAGACAGCCGAGAATATTCATCAAGGTCGTTTTGCCCGAACCGGACGCCCCCATGATGGCGATGAATTCGCCGGGATAGATTGTCAGGCTGATGCCGTGCAGGACCTCGACCTCAAGGTCGCCGCTCTGGTACGTCTTTGTGATGTCGCTCAGCGCGATCAATGGCTCGGCCACGCCAGGATCGGCGTTCTCGTCGCGCTCCGGATCGTCCCGCTTCAACGGCGCCCACCCTGGTTTTGGCCTGCCGTCATGGCGCCGCCGGTTTTCGGCGCGTCAGGCTTGGGCTCGGCTTTAGTGCCGATCACCACGGTCTCGCCGAGCGCGAGACCGTTGACGATTTCCGCCGCAACCCGCGTCATCACGCCGACCTGCACCTCACGCTCGCTGACCTTGCCATTCTTGTCGAGCACGCTCACCAGCGCACGCCCGGCGCGAAACTGGCTACGCGGATCGGCGCTTTGAGCCCCCCCAGCCGGCCGACCTTGCCGGCCTGCCTTGCCGCGCCGTGCGCCCGGTTCGCCCTTGGCGTCGGCTGGACGCAGGGCAGTCAACGGCACCTGAAGCGCATCCTTTGCGCTGGCAAGCACGAAGAACACTTGCGCCGTCATCTGGGTCATCAACTTCTGGTTCGGGTTGGGCACGTCGAACAGCGCGTCGTACAGCACGACATTATTGAGGACCGTGGGGGAGGGTGGAATCTGGCGCAGCGTGCTGTAGTGGCGCCGATTGCTTGCGCCCAGCGTGGTGAAATAGACGTCCATGCCGATTCGCAGCTTGGACACATCAGCTTCCGATACCTGGGCCTGTACCGTCATGATCGACAGGTCCGCGATGCGCAGCACGATCGGCGCCTGCTGATTCGCGTTCAGGGTCTGCCCTTGTTTCGCCGCCTGCGAGACAACGGTTCCGGCGATCGGCGCATATATTTTCGTGTAACTCAAGTTCGCCTCATCGCCGCGCAAGGTCGACTCGGTCTGCTGCATCTGAGCCTTGACGCTCTCAACCTGGGCGCGCGCTGACAGTTCGGCCGCCTCGGCGCTTTGCACCGCCTCGGCCGTGGTAGCGTCTTCGCGCATCATGTTCTTTTGGCGGGTCAGTTGGAGTTCGGCCAGCCTCAGTTGCGCCTTTCTGTCGGTCAGCTGCGCGCCCTGATTGCGCAACTGGGCGCGGTCGGCGTCGGCCTTTGACAGATACACGGACGGGTCGATTTCGGCCAGTAAATCCTTGGTTTTTACAACTGATCCCAGCTCGACCAGCACCCGTTTGAGCTGGCCCGAGACCTGGGTCCCGACATCGACGAATTGTTTCGGCTGCAAAGTCCCGGTCGCGGTGATCGCATCCTCCAGATCACCCTTGGTGACGACGGCCGTGAGCAGTTTCTTGCCAGGGTCGTCGGCTGCAATCCAGGTGCGCCAACCGTAATAGCCGCCTGCCACCAGCAGCAATCCAGCCGCAATGAACACGGCCAGCGCCAGCGGCCCTTTGCGGGGTCTGCCAAGCGTGGGCCTGACGGCCGCTATTTTTTCGTTACTGATCGGGGGCAATCGAGTCGGGGTGGTCATTAAGACAGTACACTCCATGGCAAACGAACAAGGTAAATATTGAACGATGATCGGCGCATCCCGCGATTTTATCTGTGCGCTAGCGAACATGGCCGGAGTTCTCGGCCCTGAGCCGGATCGAGCACTATACTAGGAGAGCCCAAGTGGCGATCCGGAAAGGGACGGCATGCAAATCCCGGTCAGCCGCCATCAAGGTGACCCACCCACTGCACATAACACACTGAGATCGGCATGTGATGTACCGTGCAAAAGTTGATCCAGCGTACCTGGTTGTCCTGCAGGCGGTCGCCAGGGCCCTTAACTTCGATCATGTTGTAGCGCTTTTCAGCCGGCCAGAACTGGATCAGGTCGGGAAAACCGCTTCGGTTCGATTTGATATCGAGCAAGATCCGCTCGAACCACTGTTTCAGGTGCGCCGCTGGGATGCACTCAAGTGCCAAATCGATCAATTCTTCGGCCAGGCATTCCCAGATCAAAAACGGCGACTGTGTGCCGTATTTCGCCGAGAAGTTGCGCCGGATCGTGTCCGCGTAGTGCCCTGAATTGAGTTCGGACATACAGGCATTAAACTCGCGCAGGCGGCGCCGGAGAAAATTGGGGCTAAACAAGTCGGCTGGTCCGCGCTGGAACGGATGGAAAAACGCGCCTGGAATCGCACAGAAAATCGCATCCCAGCACAGCAAGCCAAACAGGCCGTTGATCAGCGCATTCTCAACGTAATATACGGGCGCATCGGCGCGCGCCAGGTGATCCCTGACAACGGCTTCGACCAACCAGGGCGCTGGCGGCAACGGCAACGCCACCTTGAACCGCGCTACCGCCACAGCGCGGCTCACCATCAGCTTGGGATGCCCGAGTTTGCGCCGCAGCCGGGGCGCGATGCGCGACAGTTGCTGCGCTTCCAGTTCGCTGTCCGGCACGGTTTGCGCTGCGGTCAGTAGAGCGTGGGCGCGCTCGACATCCCCGCTTTTTTCCAGTACCCGGATGGCGCGCACGCGCGAACCCGGATACATGCAGCGGGCATAACTATCGAAGGCGCTGGCCCAATGGTTCTGGCGTTCATAGTATTGCCCAACCTGAAACAAGAGCTTGGCGCGCCGGCTCCGGATCCAGTCGCTCTCTTGCCCGTTGCCCGATAGGGCTGCTACAAGCTCCGGGTTCGGACCATGCGCTTCCAGCAGGCCACCCCAACGCTGCAATGCAAGGTAGTCGTCGATATCGCGGCGCGTGCGAAAGCCGCGCGACGAAAGCGAAAAATCGACCTTTTCGTATTTGTGGACACCCAGCTCGGATAGCACGAATTCCGACCAATCCTGGCGCAGGTTACCGAAGAAGATCAAGCGCAACCGCTCGCATAATGGTTTGACCAACATCCGGAACACGCTTTCGCCGGAGTCGCCATGCCACGATGAAAAATGGCGCGTCTCGTTATAATTGGCGTGCAGTGCTTCCAGTTGTTGCGACTTGCGCGCCTTTTTCTCGTGCAGCGACAGACCGAAGATTTTTTCAATCTCTGGTTTCTTGAGAACGCCGAAAAGTTCGTCCAGGCTCAGTAGTGGGTTGCGCTCGATCCACCCGATGTCGTGCAGGGGGCGCGCTGCCTGGTCCGTGCAGCCGATCTCTGCATACACTAGTTTGCTGGCACGGAATAACTCCCCCTTGCGCATCACGATCCTGACAAACAGGCCCCGCGATGCAAGCGGCAATGCGCAAAAGTGCGTGATGAAAAGCAGCTCGTCATCAGTGAGCAGGTCGCAATAACGTTCCCGGATCCATTCTAGCGCCCGGTGAAAGTTATCCAAATAATAAAACGGACTTTCAAGTACCTTAACCATCGCCAACCGCCGACTCCGCGCTCTTAAGGTCGAGTACTGTCTTTATGTACAGTGAAGTCTATCGTGCGGCGCGGTCCTTGCAAAGCGGATTCAGGGAATTTAACGATTATTGTCAAACAGATGAGGTTCTTGGAGGATGGCTGGAGGGCATCATCGCAATCGATGAAAAACGGGCCGCATGGCGGCCCGTTTGATTGTCGCGGAGAACGTTTAGTTGCGGAGAACGCTTAGTTGTTCACTTACTTCTTCGCCGCTTTGGCGCCAGGTTGCTCGACCGACTGAGCAACCTGGGCCGTCGCTTTTGCGATCTGGGCCTCGACCGCTTCGACCGCCTGGCGGGTCGCTTTGGTGACTTGTTCGTAGCCGCTGAAGGCATTCTCAATTGCAGCCTTCACGATTTCAACCGCATTTTCGGACCCGGGACGCACATTTTGGGTCACATCGAAGATTAGCGCTGTCAGGTTGCTTTTTGCCTCTGCAAGATGGGCGTCGGCGGCACTGGTAAATTCGGTGCGGATCTCGGAAATAATTTCGGACATTTCCTGGTTATAAGCCTGTACCCCGGCGATACCCGGCTTGACCCTAGCCGCCGCCGCGGCCAAAGCGGCTTGCGGATCTTTGGCTTGGCTGATTTCCTTGCCTGCCGCCATCCCGCCATCTGCTGAATTTTTTGCCGTCGCCATGTTCAGGGTTACCACTTGCTCCACGCCTTTCACCGCCTTGCTGGTAAGGGCATTGAACGTCATCATTTGGAATTCGAACAGCGCCTTGGTGGCCGATGCAAATTGTTCAGGGTTTGTAAACATTAACTTCTCCTCGGGGTGAGTGAATGCGGCAGACGTTCCCAAAAATTCAACACGCGTACTGGTGTGCTGATAACTTTCCTCTATTATTTAGCAGCAGCTAAGTTTTCGCAACGGCTATCTGTAAGTCGGCCGCTCGATCGGCAGGCACAGCACCGCAAGTTTTACCTCACCGAGCGTCCTCCAAGCAACTATATGTCTAACACGTAGTTCCGAGCATAAACCGTTTCCCGAACATGTCAAGCGTCGCCCCTGTTCAGTCAGGGGGGGCTTGCGTTAATGTCTTTCTAGGACTATACTGGTACTAATTAAAAATTACTTGTAAATTACTTGTAACCACCATGCTAAAACTGAGCAAGTTAGCCGATTACGGCACTGTCGTGATGACCTCGATGATTGGAGGGCCGGAGCGCAGCCGAAGTGCGGCCGAGATTGCGCTCGCGGTCCATGTGCCGTTGCCGACCGTGAGCAAGATTCTCAAGATACTGGCGCGTGGCGGATTGCTGGTGTCGGTACGCGGCGCCAAAGGCGGTTACTCGCTGGCCCGTCCGTCCCATCTGATTTCGCTGGTCGATATTATCCATGCCATGGATGGGCCGATCGGCATGACTGAATGCAGCATTACTCCGGGCCTTTGCGCGCTCGAATCGGGGTGCGCCGTGCGCGCCAACTGGCAACGGATCAACCATGCAGTGCTAGGGGTACTGCGGGACATCACGCTGGACCAAATGATCGCACCGGTTACCGGGCCAAGCATACAGCCGGTCGATGTCAGCGCAATCGAATTGAGGCGTGCGCGCAAGCCGGACCCGGCCGCGCTCAACCGGCCGTAAAGAGGCCATAGGAAGAACATCATGACAGAGGCAGCGAACACCCTCGACGAACTGATCGGCAGTCAATATCGCCATGGCTTCGTCACCGAACTGGAAAACGATACGGTACCGCGTGGACTCACCGAAGACACGGTTCGCCTGATTTCGGCCCGCAAGGACGAACCGGCGTTCATGCTGGCGTGGCGGCTGAAGGCGTTTCGTCATTGGTTGACGCTGAAGGAACCAAGCTGGTCGACGGTGCGCTATCGGCCAATCGACTATCAGGACATTATTTACTATTCGGCGCCGAAGTCGACCAAGGAGGGGCCGCAAAGTCTGGCCGAGGTCGACCCGGAACTGCTGCGCACTTACGAAAAGCTGGGCGTACCCCTGCACGAGCGTGAGCGTCTGGCCGGTGTGGCTGTCGACGCGGTGTTCGACAGCGTATCGGTGGGCACCACCTACAAGGATAAGCTGGCCGAGCTCGGTATTATCTTCGGTTCCTTTTCCGATGCGGTGCGTGAACACCCGGATCTGGTGCAGCAATACCTCGGCTCGGTAGTGCCGTATTCCGACAATTTCTTCGCCGCGCTCAATGCCGCCGTGTTTTCCGACGGCTCGTTTTGCTATATTCCGCCTGGCGTGCGCTGCCCGATGGAGTTGTCGACCTATTTTCGCATCAACGCCAAGGACACGGGCCAGTTCGAGCGCACCCTGATCATCGCCGATGCTGGCGCCTACGTCAGCTATCTGGAGGGCTGCACGGCGCCGATGCGCGACGAAAACCAGTTGCACGCCGCCGTGGTCGAACTGGTGGCACTGGACAATGCCAAGATCAAATATTCGACGGTCCAGAACTGGTACCCGGGCGACAAGGATGGGCGGGGCGGCATCTATAACTTCGTCACCAAGCGCGGCGATTGCCGCGGTGTCAATTCGCATATTTCGTGGACCCAGGTCGAGACCGGCTCGGCCATCACCTGGAAGTATCCAAGCTGCTTGCTGCGCGGAGACAATTCGATCGGCGAGTTTTACTCGGTGGCGCTGACCAACAATTATCAGCAGGCCGATACCGGGACCAAGATGATCCACCTGGGGCGCAACACGCGCAGCACGATCGTGTCGAAGGGGATTTCCGCGGGACACGGACAAAACGCCTATCGCGGCCTGGTCAAGATCATGAAAAACGCCGAGGGCGCGCGCAATCACAGCCAGTGCGATTCGCTGCTGCTGGGCGACCAGTGCGGCGCGCATACCTTCCCCTACATCGAAGCGAGAAACCCGACCGCCAGCGTCGAACATGAAGCATCGACCTCGCGCATCGGCGAGGACCAGTTGTTCTATTGCCGCCAACGCGGGCTGTCGGCGGAAGATGCGGTGTCGATGATCGTCAACGGCTTTTGCAAGGAAGTGTTCAAGGAACTGCCGATGGAATTCGTGGTGGAAGCGCAAAAACTGATGAGTGTGAGCCTGGAAGGCAGCGTCGGCTAAACCTGGAGAGACAAACCAATGTTGAAAATTACCAATCTTCAAGCCTCGGTTGAAAACACCCCGATTTTGCGCGGCCTTGACCTGACCGTCAACGCTGGCGAAGTGCACGCCATCATGGGGCCGAACGGTTCCGGAAAAAGCACGCTGGCGCAAGTGCTGGCCGGGCGCGACACCTATCAGGTTACCGGCGGCCAAATCCTGTATCAAGGGCGCGACCTCCTTCCCCTGACGCCGGAGGAGCGCGCTCGGGAGGGCGTGTTTCTCGCGTTCCAGTATCCAGTTGAGATTCCCGGCGTCAGCAATGTCTATTTGCTCAAGGCGGCGCTGAACAATGTGCGCAAGCATCGCGGGCTGCCCGAGCTCGATGCGATCGATTTTCTCAAGCTCATCAAGCAAAAAATGCAGCAGATGGAGATGAGCGAAGAATTGCTGTACCGCTCGGTCAATGAAGGTTTTTCCGGCGGCGAAAAAAAGCGCAATGAAATTTTGCAAATGGCGCTGCTCGAACCGAAGCTCGCCATTCTCGACGAAACCGATTCTGGGCTCGACATCGATGCGCTGCAACGGGTCGCCAGCGGCATCAATGCGCTGCGCCATCCCGAGCGGGCGATCATCCTGGTGACCCATTACCAGCGCTTGCTCGACTACGTGGTTCCGGACTTTGTCCACGTGCTGTCGCAGGGCAGGATCGTCAAGACCGGCGGCAGGGAACTGGCGCTGGAACTGGAAGAACGCGGCTACGGCTGGCTGGAAGATGCGTCCTCCAGGAAACCAACTGCGGTGCGTGCGGCGGTGACACGATGAATACTGATATTCGCAACCATTACCTCGCCGATTTTGCGCGCATCGCCGATACTTTGCCCGGCGCGGGCGTGCCATGGCTAGACCGCTTGCGGGCTAGGGCACTCGATCAGTTCGCGCAACATGGTTTTCCCACCAGGCATGACGAGGAATGGAAATACACGAGTCTTGCCGGGTTTGAAAAACAGGCGTTTCTTGCCATGCCGGAGAAACGTCGCGATGCCGGCGCAGCCGCTGCGTTGGCTAAGCGGTTTGCGCTGGACAACGATGCTGTTCACCTGCTGGTTTTTCATAACGGGCGTTATGCGCCGACGCTGTCGTCGCCCGGACGCCTGCGCGCAGGCGCGACGCTGGGAAGCCTTGCCCAAGCGCTCAACGGCGTACCCGATGCGTTGCAGCCCTACCTTGCAGGCGATGATCAGCAAGCAGCCTTTGGCGCGCTCAACACCGCGTTCATGACTGACGGCGCCTACCTGCACCTGAGGCGCGGCACCGTGTTGGAAGCGCCTGTGCATCTGCTGTTCATCTCCACCGAGCCGGCCGCCGCGAACCACCTGTGCAACGTGATCGTGGCCGAAGCCGGTGCGCAGGCCAGCGTGATCGAACACTATGCCGGACCGGATGGCACGCTCTACTTTACCAACGCGGTGACCCGGGTTTTCGCGGCCGAGAATGCCGTCATCGAACATCACAAGCTGCAGCAGGAGGGATCCGGCGCATTTCACGTGGCCACCATTGACGCGATCCAGCAACGCGACAGCCGCTTCGAGTCGCACTCGTTCACGCTCGGCGGCGCCTTGACGCGCAACGATATCACGACCGCATTCGATGCGACTGGTTGCGAAGCGACACTCAACGGCCTGTATCTGGTCGGAGGGAGCCAGCATGTGGACAATCACACGCGGGTCGACCATCGGCAACCGAACGGCACCAGCCGCGAAAATTACCGCGGCGTGCTGGACGGCCAATCGCACGCCGTGTTCAACGGCAAGGTGATCGTGCATCAAGGCGCCCAAAAAACCGATGCGTATCAGGTCAACCACAATTTGCTTCTATCGAGGGACGCGGAAATCGATAGCAAGCCTCAGCTGGAAATTAATGCCGACGACGTCAAGTGTGCCCATGGCGCGACCATCGGCCAGATCGACGAAACGCAGTTGTTTTATTTGCGCTCGCGCGGCATCGAACACGGCGCGGCAAGGAATTTGCTCGTGCATGCCTTCGCGCATGACGTCATTGAACGCATCCGGGTCGCAGCCCTGCGCACCCGCCTTGAACAAATCTTGCTGGAGCGCTTGGCGTCGGGCGAGCGCATGAAGGAGCTGTCATGAAAATGGACACCGAGATCCTCGGCAATCAGGCATCCGCCGAAAGTGTCGTTGCCGGCTGGCGCGACGATTTTCCGGTGCTGCGCGAGACGGTCCACGGCAAACCCTTGGTCTATCTTGATAATGCCGCCACGACCCAAAAGCCGCAATCGGTGATCGATGCGGAAGTGGCGTTTTATAGCCACACAAACGCCAATGTGCACCGCGGCGTGCACGCGCTGAGCCAGCGCGCAACCGATGCGTACGAGGCGGCGCGCGACACTGTGCGGCGCTTCATCAACGCCGCCAGCACGCAGGAAATCGTGTTCGTGCGCGGCACCACCGAAGCGATCAACCTGGTGGCGCAAAGCTATGCGCGCCCGCGCCTTGGCGCCGACGACAACGTCATCGTGAGCGCAATGGAACACCATTCGAACATCGTGCCGTGGCAAATGGCGTGCGCGCAAACGGGCGCGGAACTGCGCGTGGCGCCGGTGAGCGACGCCGGCGAGCTCGAGTTCGACCTGTTCGCCAAGCTGATCGGGCCCCATACCCGACTGGTGGCGCTCACGCATCTGTCGAATGCGCTCGGCAGCATCACGCCGGTGGCGCGCATTGTCGAACTAGCCCATGCCCACGGCGTGCCAGTGCTGCTCGATGGCGCGCAAGCGATGTCGCATCTCGGGGTCGATGTGCGAGCGCTCGATTGCGACTTCTATGCGTTCTCCGGACACAAGATCTTCGGCCCGACCGGCATCGGCGTCCTGTACGGAAAAGCGGCGCTGCTCGATGCGATGCCGCCGTATCAGGTCGGCGGCGACATGATACGGTCGGTCACCTTCGGCAAGACCGAGTACAACGAGTTGCCGTACAAGTTCGAAGCCGGTACCCCCAACATTGCCGGCGCCATCGGCTTGGGCGCGGCGCTCGACTATGTGTCGGGCATCGGCATTGGCGCGATCGCCGCGCACGAGCGCGACCTGCTTGCGTATGCAAGCGCATCGGTGAGCGCCATTAAAGGCTTGAAAATCATCGGCACCGCGCAGCAGAAAGCGAGCATTTTGTCATTCACCATGGACGGCATCCACCCGCACGACATCGGCACGATCCTTGATCATGAAGGCGTGGCGATCCGCGCTGGCCATCATTGCGCCATGCCATTGATGCAGCGCTTCGGCATCGCCGGCACTGCACGTGCCTCGTTTTCGCTCTACAACACGCGCGCCGAAGTCGATGCATTGGTGCGCGCGCTGGTCAGGGTGCAGGAGATGTTTCAGCGATGAGCGACTTGCGCGATCTGTACCAGGACGTGATTTTCGACCACTACAAGACGCCGCGCAATCATCATGCGCTGGCCGATGCCAGCCATGTGGCGCATGGCCACAACCGCCTGTGCGGCGACCAGGTTACGGTCTACCTGCAGCTTGAAGATGACGTGATCGCGGAATTGAGCTTTGAGGGTGCGGGCTGCGCCATATCGACCGCATCCGCGTCGCTAATGACGGATGCGTTAAAGGGGAAGACGCTGGGCGAGGCCGAACACTTGTTCGAAGCGTTCCATCGAATGGTCACCCAGGACGATACCGAACCGGACCCGGCGCTTGGCAAGCTGGAAGTGTTGGCGGGAGTGCGTGAATTCCCGGCTCGTGTCAAATGCGCAACATTGGCATGGCACACATTGCAGGCCGCGCTGAAGAAGCGCAGCGTGCCCGTATCCACCGAATAGACAGAATAGGCAGGCGTCGCCGCCACTCTGCAGTACCAGATCGTATTTAACCTGATGGAAAGTGTAAAATGCATCCAGCCAAGACAAGCGAAGCCGCGCAACTACCTGAGCAGGAGCTGCGACAGGATCTGATTACCGTACTGCGCACCATCCATGATCCCGAGATCCCGGTCAATATTCTCGATCTCGGGCTGATCTACCTGCTCGATATCGACGATCAGGGCAATGTTGCGATCGAGATGACATTGACTGCGCCGGCCTGTCCGGTGGCCGGCACGTTTCCGGGCATGGTCGAGGCCTGCCTGAGCGAAGTGCCGGGAGTCAATTCGGTGCATGTGGAGCTGGTGTGGGAGCCGGCCTGGAGCGTCGATTCGATGACCGATGACGTCAAGCTTGAACTCGGCCTGCTGTAAATTGCCGGGATCATGTGCCGGGCAAGGGAACAAGACGATGAATAACCCGCACTCTTCAAGCGGGCCGATGCACCTCATAACAACTTTTTGGATCACCCAATGAATCTTTCCTTTCCAGATATTGAACTTTCCGAAGAACTGATCCGTAAATTCGATAAATCGGGCCCGCGCTACACGTCCTATCCCACGGCAGACCGCTTCAACACCGACTTTACCGAACAGTCCTACCTGACTTACCTTGAAGAACGCGGGCAGAACGGCGCGAATCCGCCTTTGTCGATCTATGTTCATTTGCCGTTTTGCGAATCGCTGTGCTATTTTTGCGCATGCAACAAGATCATCACCAAGGACCATGGCCGCGTCACCGAGTACCTGCGCTACCTCGACAAGGAAATGGCGCTGGTCGCTGCGCGCATCGGGCCCGACCGCAAGGCGGTACAACTGCATCTGGGCGGCGGCACGCCGACCTTTTTCAACGCCGACGAATTAGGTCAGCTAATGACAATGCTGCGCAGCCACTTTGACTTTGCGCCCGACGCAGAACTGGGCGTTGAAATCGATCCGCGTACCGTTGGAGACGGCACCCTGGCCATGCTGGCCGAGCTCGGTTTTAATCGGAACAGCTTCGGCGTGCAGGATTTCGACCCGGAGGTGCAGCAGGCCGTCAACCGCATCCAGCCGCTCGAAATGGTGGAAAAAGCGGTTGAAGAAAGCCGCAAAGCCAATTTCCAATCGATCAACGCGGACTTGATCTATGGTTTGCCCAAGCAGACGGTGGAAAGCTTTGGCCGCACTCTCGACAGCCTGATCCGCGTTTCGCCCGACCGGATCGCCCTGTACAACTACGCGCACTTGCCGAGCCGCTTCAAGGCGCAGCGCCAGATCGTCTCAAGCGACTTGCCGTCGGCCGAAGAACGCCTGCAGATTTTTCTGATGTCGATGCGTAGGCTGCTCGATGCCGGCTACGTGTATATCGGACTCGATCATTTTTCCAAGCCCGACGACGAATTGAACAAGGCGCGCCTGGACAACAGCCTGCACCGCAATTTTCAGGGCTACACCACGCGCGCCGAATGCGACCTGATCGGCTTTGGCGTTTCCGCCATCAGCAAGGTCGGCGATTCATACAGCCAGTCGGTGCGCACCGTGAGCGGCTACTATCAGCACCTCGACGCAGGGCAGTTGCCGATTGAAAAGGGGTTTGGATTGACCAACGACGATGTGCTGCGGCGCGACATCATCATGACCTTGATGTGCAGCGCGCCGCTCGATATCGATGCGTTGAACGCTACCTATGACATCGACTTCGCCAGCTACTTTGCGAACGAGCTGTCGCTGCTGCAGCTATACGTCGATGCCGAACTGATC
>JANPCW010000517.1:0-10379 GCA_031431155.1 Janthinobacterium sp.
GGTGGCCTGGTGGCGCGCGCGTACTTGCGCGCGCACGGCAGCGCCCGGATCGCGCGCGTGATCACGCTGGGCGCCCCGCACCATGGCACCAGCCTGGCCAGTTTCGGTATCGGCAGCAGTGCCGCGCAGATGCATCGCAGCGGCCGCGCGCCAGTGCCGACTACTGGCGCCTGGCTGAGCGCGCTGGCCGCCACCGAGTCGGAGCAGGCGCGCGCGTTGTTCACATCGATTTATTCGCGCGACGACAATATCATCGCGCCCCAGGCCTCGTGCCATTTGCCCGGCGCAAAGAACATCGAATTTGGCGCAGTCGGCCATGTCGCGCTGGGCCGCAATTGCCGCATCCTGCAGTGCGTGCTGGACGAAATTGTGCTGGTCTCGAATGAGGACACGCACAAGCCCGAGAGCGGCGGGCCTGGGCCCGGAAACGCGGTGCTCGGACCGCTTCACCCCCGTGGCTGACACCTGTTCAAGATAGCTGGCGCGCTTGTGCCGGCACCTCGGATGTAGCAAGCGCGCGCGCCGGCTTGCCTGCCTCGCTATTGAAAAATCCGTCATCGGCCGCGTTGATGCGTGCCGCCACGTTTTCCAGGTGCTGCCACGCGGCAGCGCGTGCGCCGGATGCGTCCTTGCGCGCGATCGCCTGCGCAATCGCACCGTGCTCGGCCTTCAATTGCCCGCTGAAATCGGCCCGTTGCGCTTCATGGACGCGCCCGACCTTGATGGCTGCCCGGATAAACTGACTGAGAAATTGAAGCAGGGAGGTGTATAGGGGATTGCCGGTTGCATTGGAAATGGCTGCATGAAAAGCCAAGTCCTCCTCGACGCCGTCGCGGCCAGCGGCGACCGCCTTGTCGATTGCAAGCAGGGCTTGCTTGATGTGTTTGTTTTGTGCCTCGGTGCGGCGTTCGGCGGCCAGCGCCGCCATGTCCGCTTCCAATCCCCGGCGCAGCTCGATCACGCGCAGCACCGCTTGCATCGAATCGTTCAGATCGACGTCGATCCGAAATGGCACCGTGATGCTCGGTGCCAGCACGACCGTGCCGCTGCCTTGGCGCGCTTCGACCAAGCCCTCCGACTTGAGGCGCGATACCGCTTCGCGGATCACGGTGCGGCTCACGGCGAAGCGCTGTGCCATCGCCAGCTCGGACGGAAGGCGCGCGTCGACGGCAAATTCGCCGCTTCTGATCTTCTGCAACAGCACCCCGGTGACGCGGTCGGCGAGCGTGCCTGGCGCGGCGATTGGCTCGGTTTGGAAATGCGTGACGTCAACCATGAAATGCCCCTGTTTTAAATTGACAACCATCAGTTTTAAACGTTGTTGGCTGTATTAACATCATACAGCTTTCATTGAATGTCGATCGCTTCAATTTGTATGATATATTATTGTCATACAACTTGAAATGGCAAGTGCATCTGCGCCGAAAGCGTGCGTGTCAGACAAGACGAGCCTTGCCATCGCCTCCGAAGCAGATTTACTGTCCAACCAAAGGAAACTCTCCAATGTCCGTGATCACCAATATTGAAGACCTGCGCGTTCTGGCGCAACGGCGCGTACCGCGCATGTTCTACGATTACGCCGATTCCGGCTCGTGGACCGAATCGACCTATCGCGCCAACAATAGTGATTTCGCGGGCATGAAATTTCGCCAGCGGGTGGCAGTGAACATGGAGAATCGGACGCTCGCCACGAGCATGGTGGGGCAGGCAGTGTCGATGCCAGTGGCGCTAGCGCCGACCGGGCTGACCGGCATGCAGCACGCCGACGGCGAAATCCTGGCCGCCAAAGCGGCCGAGAAATTCGGGGTCCCGTTCACGCTCTCGACCATGAGCATCTGTTCGATCGAAGATGTGGCGGCGCACACTACCAAGCCGTTCTGGTTTCAAGTCTACGTCATGAAGGACCGCGAATTCATCAACCGCTTGATCGACCGGGCAAAAGCGGCCAACTGCTCGGCGCTGGTACTCACGCTCGATTTACAGATCCTGGGGCAGCGCCACAAGGATTTGAAGAACGGCTTGTCGGCGCCGCCCAAGCTGACCATTGCCAATATCATCAATATGATGAGCAAGCCGCGTTGGTGCATGGGCATGGCGGGCACGCAGCGCCGCAGTTTCGGCAACATCGTCGGCCACGCAAGCAACGTGTCGGACATGTCGTCGCTGTCATCGTGGACCTCGCAACAATTCGATCTGGCGCTGTCATGGAACGACGTGGAGTGGATCAAGCAGCGCTGGGGCGGCAAGCTGATCATCAAGGGCATCATGGACGCGGAAGATGCGCGCCTGGCCGTGGAGAGCGGGGCCGACGCGCTGATCGTGTCCAACCATGGCGGGCGCCAGCTCGATGGCGCACTCTCTAGCATCAAGGCGTTGCCGTCCATTGTCGAAGCGGTGGGCCAGCAGATCGAAGTGCATATGGATGGCGGCATCCGTTCCGGCCAGGACGTGATCAAGGCCATCGCGCTGGGCGCCAAGGGCGTCTACATCGGCCGTCCCTTCCTGTACGGCTTGGGTGCGATGGGCGAGGCCGGTGTGACCAAGTGCCTGGACATCATCCGCAATGAGCTCGATTTGACGATGGCATTTTGCGGCCTGACCGACATCAAAAAGGTCGACCAGCGCATTTTGATACCTGGGACATATTGACGCTAGTGTAGTGCGTCAAACGGATGGATAGTAGGGCGGATGAGCGCCGGTGACCGGTCGCAATCCGCCAATCCGTGCAAGCACGGGGCGGATAACGCTTCGCTCATCCGCCCTACAATCTGCAATTATCGCCGCAATTTAAGATGCACCCGTCGCCGCCCGATATTGGCGTGGTGTCTAAAAATGCACGCCGCGCAGCAGTTGCTGCATCGCGATCTGCTCGGACGACATCTGCGGCGCCTTCTTGCCGTCGGCGCCCTTGGCGGCATCCGAATCGGGGAACATGCGGAAGGTGGTATTGAGAACGATCTGGGCCACGCGCGGCAGTAGCGCATGCAGCAACTGGCCCGCAATGCCGACCCGGGTCGCGATGCGCACCGGCTTATAAACGATGGCGTTGGCGATCAGGTCGGCCGCCTCTTCCGGCGCCAGGGTCGGCACGTTCTGGTAGATCTTGGTGGGCGCGATCATCGGCGTGCGCACCAGCGGCATGTTGATGGTCGTGAACTTGATGCCCACGTCCGACAGCTCCGACGAGGCGCAGCGGGTCCACGCTTCCAGCGCTGCCTTGGACGCCACATAGGCCGAGAAGCGCGGCGCATTGGTCAAGACGCCGATCGAGGAAATATTGATCACGTGGCCGCGCTTTTGCGCGATCATCTTGGGCAGTAATCCCATCGTCAGGCGCAGGCAGCCGAAGTAGTTCAGTTGCATGGTGCGCTCGAAGTCGTGGAAACGGTCGTAGCTGGCCTCGATCGCGCGCCGGATCGAACGCCCCGCGTTGTTGACCAGCACGTCCACGCCGCCATGGTTTGCGATGAGCAGCGCGACCAGACGGTCGCAATCGGCCATGTCGGCCACGTCGGCCGGGTAGGTGATCACCTCGAAACCGCGCGCCGCGATTTCCTTTTTCGCCTCGGCCAGCTTGTCTTCATCGCGTCCGCAGATGATGGTGATGGCGCCGGCTTCGGCCAGCTTGTGCGCGGCCGCCAAGCCGATCCCCGACGAGCCGCCCGTGATTAACACTACTTTGCCGGCCACCTGGCCATGCAGGGTACGGTCGATGAACAGGTCCGGGTCGAGCTTGCGCTCCCAGTAATCCCACACCGGCGCCGCGTACTGCGTCAACGGCGGGCAAGCGATGCCGCTGCCTTTGAGCGCCGCCGTGGCTTCCCGGCTGTCGAAGCGGGTCGGGTAATTCACGAACCCCATCATGTCCGGTGGCAGGCCGAGGTCTTTCATGATCGCGTCACGCACCCGGCGCACCGGGGTCAGCGACATGATGCCTTTCTTGATCGACTTCGGAATGAAGCCGAGCAGCGCGGCATTGATGCGGATGCTCATGGTCGGCGCATGGGCGGCGCGGCAGAACGTGTTGAGCACTTCGCCCACCCGCATTGGATCGGGGTCGGTCAGATGGAAGCACATCCCGTCCAGTTTCGGCTGGTGGGCGATGTGATCCATCGCGTCCACCACGAAATCGACCGGCACGATGTTGATGCGCCCGCCCTCGATGCCGATGGTCGGCATCCACGGCGGCAGCAGTTGGCGGATGCGCTGGATCAGCTTGAAAAAATAATAGGGGCCGTCGATCTTGTCCATCTCGCCGCTCTTGGAGTCGCCCACCACCATCCCGGGCCGGTACACGCGCCACGCGCCGCGGGTTTCCTGGCGCACGATTTTTTCCGAGTCATGCTTGGTGGCGAAATACGGATGGTCCAGGCCTTCGGCTTCATCGAACATGTCTTCGCGGAAGATGCCCTCGAACATGCCGGCGGCGGCGATCGAGCTGACGTGGTGCAGGCAGCCTGGCGCAATCGCGTTGGCGAAATCGACGGTATTACGGGTGCCCTCGACGTTGACCGCGACCTGATCGTCGGCGTCGGCTTTCATGTCATAGATGGCGGCCAGATGGAAAAAATGGTCGATGTTGTTGGCCAGTTTTTTTCTGTCTTCTTTTGAGACGCCCAATTTTTCCGCACGCAGGTCGCCAAATACCGGGATCGCGCGCGCCTTGCTGCAACCCCAGTACTCGAGCAGGGCTGGCACTTTGTCGCGGCTGCTCTCGCGCATCAGGAAGTGGACCACGCTGCCCTTACGCCCCAGTAGTTTTTTGACAAGACGCTTGCCGATGAATCCTGTCGCTCCGGTTACAAAATACTGCATCTTGTGCTCCCTTTTTTGGTTTTAGAAATAGCTGCATGATCATTACAGGCCGGCCGATCGTTGGCAAGGAATGTTATCGATTGTTATTAAATAGAATACCCGATCGCAACGTCTTTAGAAGATGCTCTCTATCGGATTAGAACCCGATCTCTAGTTTTGCTGTCTAAAATGGTTTCATCGAAATGATTGATCCAACTTTTTTGAACTACACATCACGGGAGCTCACAATGGTAAAGAAACTGAAGGCGCTGGCAAAAGACGAAGACAAGCAATTGGCTAGCGCAGTGCGCACCTCCGCACATCAAATCTGGCAAGCTGGCCTGGGCGCATTCGCCAAGGCCCAGGAAGAAGGTGGCCGCGTTTTCTCGAAACTGGTCAAGGAAGGCACCGACCTGCAAAACCGTACGAAAAAAATGGCCGGAGATAAGGTCTCCGATGTGACCGGCACGGTGACCAAGGTCGCCGAAGGCGTGGGCAAGCAAGCTTCCGGTTCGTGGGACAAGCTGGAACAAGTGTTCGAAGATCGTGTAGCGCGCGCTTTGGGCTCGATCGGCGTGCCAACTCAAAAGGATATTCACGCGCTGACCCGGCGTGTCGAGCAATTGAGCAAAGTCGTCGCTGACCTGGCCGGCAAAAAAGCGACCGTCAAGGCAGAACCAAAGACCGCCGCCAAACCGGCCGCCAAAGCCGGCGTTACGCCAGCGGCTAAAAAAGCAGCCGCCAAACCAGCAGCGAAAGCCGCTCCAAAGGCTGTTGCCAAGGGCAGCGTCAACTTCCCCACCGCAGCATCGGTGAAAAGCGCCGCGCCGGCCGTGAAGAAAGCGGCACCGAGGAAACCGGCGGCCAAGAAGGCGACGGTCAATGCAGCCCCTATGGCTGACGCTGCTACGCCGACCGTCTAAATACGATCGCGCGACAGTAGAGTTCCGGGCTTGTGCGCTGCACAGGCCCTTCTTGTTTTTGTACCGCGTTTCCGTTGCTCGGTTGGCGCGTCGCGCGACCAGAGCGCAGGCCAAAACCTGGGGCAGATCGCTTTGGCCGATAGCAACATCGGTGTTATGCTTGCAACAGAAAAAAACAGAGATCGCCCGCTATGCTACAAAAAGCACCACGCCGTACCCGCGAACGCATTTTGGAATTGTCGCTGCGCCTGTTCAATGAATTCGGCGAACCGAATATCACGACCACCGTCATCGCGGAAGAAATGAATATCTCGCCGGGCAATCTGTACTACCACTTCCGCAATAAAGACGACATCGTCAACTCCATTTTCATCCAGTTCGAAGCCGAGATCGAGCGCATCCTGACCGTGCCCGATCGGCGCCGCTCGAATATCGAGGACGTCTGGCTATACCTGCATTTGATGTTCGAGCTGATCTGGCGTTACCGCTTTTTTTATCGCGACCTCAATGATCTGCTGTCGCGCAACCGCAAGCTCGAACTGCATTTCAAGCTGATCCTGGCCCACAAGATCAAGGTCGCCAAGCAGTTGTGCGAAGATTTGCGCAGCGAGAAATCGCTGGCGGCGTCCGACATGGAAATCGACGCCATGGCGACCAATATGGTGGTGGTCGCGACCTATTGGCTATCCTATGAGTACGTGCGCAACCCGCGCAAATATACCGAGCAACAGGCCATGTCGGATGCACTGGCGCGCGGCTGTTACCAAGTGCTGTCCCTGCTTGGACCTTACCTGCGCAACGATACACACCGATTGTTCCAGAAATTATCCGAAGAATACTTGGTAAAACTTAAATAAGGAGTTCGCCATGGCGTGGACCAAATTTCCCTATCCCGATGAAACCTACGTCTACACGGAGGCCAGCCTGAAAAAGGCTTGGGCGCGCCTGCACTTGGGCGATGCCGAGCCGTTGCCGAAGAAACCGGCGCTGGTGCAGGCCTGGATCGCGTTTCATGCCGGTCAATTCGAGGAGGCTGTGAAACTGGGCCTGGCGCTGGGCGTGGACGGCTATTCGGTAGCGCACAAGGCCAGCTGCATTTACGCCACCTATCTCGAAAAGAGCGATAAGAAAAAAAGTGCCATGTTCGAGGAAGTGGCCGAGCGCTGCGAGCGGCAGCAGGCCGAACAGCCCAACAATGCGGCCGGATTCTACTGGCACGCGTATAGCCTGGGCCGCTACGCGCAAGGGATCTCGATTGTCAAGGCGCTGTCGCTTGGGATAGGCGCGAAAGTGCGGGCCAGCCTGGACCGGACCCTTGCGTTGGCACCGGCCCATTCGGACGCCCACATCGCCCTAGGCACCTATCATGCCGAGATCATCGACAAGGTGGGTGCCATGATTGGCGGCTTGACCTACGGCGTGAAAAAGGACGAGGCTTACAAGCATTTCAAGACGGCGCTGGCGCTCAATCCCGATTCGGCCATCGCACGCATCGAGTACGCGAATGCGCTGGCGATGCTCGACGGTAAAAAGAAAATGGAAGAGGCGGTCGCCTTGTACGAGGCCGCCGCCGCTTGCGAGCCGCACGATGCGATGGAACGGCTGGACGTGGAAGCGGCCAAACAAGAGTTGGAGGAGTAAGGCGATCGTGATCAAATCTTTGTGCGTGTATTGCGGCGCGTCTCCCGGCGCCTCGCCAGGGTACGCGCAGGCGGCCCGCACCCTGGCGCGCGCCATGGTCGAGGATAATATTGCGCTCGTCTATGGAGGGGGCAATGTCGGCTTGATGGGCGTGATCGCCGATGAGGTGCTGCGACTGGGCGGCGAGGTCACCGGTGTCATCCCCAAGGCGCTGATGGAGCGTGAAGTCGGGCACGCTGGCCTGACGCGCCAGTTCATCGTCAAGGATATGCACGAACGCAAGGCCATGATGGCCGAGCTATCGGACGGTTTCATCGCCATGCCTGGCGGTATGGGCACGCTGGAAGAACTGTTTGAAATGCTGACCTGGTCTCAGCTGGGTATCCACGCCAAGCCAGTGGGGGTCTTGAACGTGGACGGCTATTATGATCATCTGATCGGCTTTCTGCGCCACGCTGAGGCAGAGGGCTTCATCCGACCCCAGCACGCGGCGCTGATGATGGTTGAGTCCGGGACCGAGGCACTGTTGCAACGGTTGAAAGCGGGCGGTTAATGCAAATGGCTATGCCGCATTGCCGCAGCGCCTGTCAACCGGGCAAGACTGAACTGCTCCACAGGCGTTGATTCGATAGGTCGAGCTGAGTCAGGTACAGGCGCAGGTCGAATTCGTATTGGTGATAATTGGGCTCCATATATGAGCAAAGCTTATAAAACGCTTTGTCATGCGCCTTCTCCTTCACATGCGCCAGTTCATGCACCGCAATCATGCGCAGGAATTCCAGTGGCACCTCCTTGAACATGGTGGCGATACGGATTTCGTGCTTGGCTTTCAGCTTGTTGCCCTGCACGCGAGAGATCGAGGTATGCAGGCCCAACGCATGTTGGATCACATGAATTTTGCTGTCGAAGGCGACTTTGTTGATCGGCTCGGCATTGCGCAGGAACTCCGATTTCAGCTCGGCCACGTATTGATAGAGCGCCTTGTCGGTACGGATGTCGTGCGCTCTCGGATAGCGCTTGGTGAGCACCGCGGCCAGTTTGTCTTGCGCGATCAGTTGCGAAACTTGCTGACGGGTTTGGTCGGAATAGGCGCTCAGGTATTTTAGTTCTTGCATGCTGGAAGGTCCTTCTGGTGTGCGCCATTTTACCGCACAGCGAGAAAGCCACGGTTCAGCGCGGTTTGAAAACCCCGGCATCGTAGGCTTTTGCATAGACCCCACTATCGCGCTCGACCTGTCGGGCGCACACCAGCGCGCATTCTTGCAGCGGGCCGCGCCAGCTCTGGTCCAAAGCGAAGCCGCGCAATTGCTCGCGGGTGGCAGCCGGTTCGCTGCCGCTGCCGCGCAACTGGTCCCACGCAAGTACCTGTCCCATCGTTTCCAGCAATTTGTCGAGCTTGCTGACCTTGCGATCCCAGCCATCAATGGCGACTTTGTCGGCGCTCGGTTGCAGTTCGCGCAGGACGTAGGGCCGGTTTTCGATCATGATTGCCTGCAAAAAAGCCGGCGTGCCGGGCTGCATTCTGCGTTCGATGGCGACGATGCGTTCGGCTTCCGAGTTCCAGTTTTGCCGTTGCAACTTGAGCGCCGCCGGCAAGGCTGAGGCGATGGCCTGTTTCAGGTCGAACAGGTAATTACCGTCCGGCGACCCGTCACCTTCGACCAGCAGCACATAGCGCTCGAGTCCAAGGCTGCTGTTGCCGGAAACGCGCCTGGCAACATCGAGTAAGGTGAAGCGCGCCGGCATGGTTTGTTCGCCTGCAAAGCGGTCCATGAACAGGGTCATCTGCGCGCGTTGGCCGGGCGAGACAGGTAGGGCTTGCTTGCCGTCGAGCTTGAACGACCTTTTGCCGTCATGGACTTCGCTGCGCTTGTTGAGAAAGTCGGCGCGCTTTCGTTGCGCCAAATTGCCCAGCAGGTTCTCGACGATGCCGCCGGCCGTTTCTTGCTCGACCGAGCGGGCCGTGCCCTCGGCAAGGGCTTGGGTATAGGCGCGCAGGAACCGAGTGCACAATAACGCGGCGGCCTCGGCGTCAATTGGCACGCGCGGCGCGGCGACCAGAACGCTGGCGAGCAGGCGCACCAAATCGAGTGTGCAGGGCCCGAGGGTGGACTCTTCAAAATCATTGATATCGAAATAGATGCGACCGTCATCGGCCTTGTAGCCCCCAAAATTTTCCAGGTGCAGATCGCCGCAGACCCAAGTGGCCGGGCTGTTGTCAAAAATGGGGTGGGGCGGCAGTCGCTGGTAAAACAAGTGGCAGGTCGCGCGCAAAAAAGCGAAGGAATTTTCGCGCATCAGACGATACTTGATGGCGAGACGGTCCGGATCGCGCCCTGAATTGTAGTCAAGTATATTCTTGAGAATATCCATGTCTCGCCCGGAGCCCAAACGGCCGGGCTGCTCAATGGATTTTTACGCCATCGCGGATGCAACCTTACAACCGGGGACGCCGCGTTCCCCGGTTACCGATGCGCGGCCGATGTTGCCGGCCTGTTACCGGCCTTTATTGGTGTCCTTAGGCGTTGGACGTCCGGTTTTCGCGTGTTGCTCGGATTCGCTGCCCCGCATGCTGGAACTGGACGCGGCGCCCTCGCTTCCCCGGTTGGCCGATTGGCGGCTTTCGCCACCCTTGCGGCCAATCTCAGCCATATGCTCGCGGTCGCGGCTAACTGCCTCTCCGCCTTTTTGGCCGGCCCTGCGGGCCTCTTCCGAATCGAACTCGTGCGCCGTACCTTTTTGGTGCGCGGCCTGGCCGCCGCGGCTGGCAATTTGCCGTTGCTGCGCTTCATCCATTGCTGCAAAGCCGCGCTTGCTTTCAACTTTCTGGCTGCTTTGATTCTCGCTCTTCTGAGAACTTGCGCTGCTCGAACTCGGTTTGCCCTTGTCACTTCCCTGGTTTGAAGCCATGTCGATCTCCTTGTCCTCAACTCTCAAATCCGGACCTCCCGTCAATCGTGGCGCCTGTGTTCGTGACCACTGCCAACGATCCGGTTTTCAAAAACGCCCGTGTAGAACTGC
>JANPCW010000518.1:0-6917 GCA_031431155.1 Janthinobacterium sp.
CAATGAACTAGGCGAGCAAGGCAGCCAGTTCGCGGTCGACCTGAAATTTAAATCGATGGCCGATTTCCGCCCCGAATCCGTGGTCGAGCAGGTCGCGCCGCTCAAGAAATTGCTGGAAGCGCGTACCAAGCTGGCCGATCTGCGCAACAAACTGGCCGGTAACGACAAGCTTGAAGATATCCTCAACGAGGTCTTGAACAGCACCGAAAAACTGGCCACGCTGGGCCGCCAATCCACTGCGCAGAAAGACTGATATGTCCGTTCAATTGACTCCCTCGTCCGGCGCCGCCGCGACCACCGAAATGGCGTTGCTCGATCAGATCGTTGAGCAGAGCAAGGTCGCCAAATCGAGCGTCGAGCATGCGCGCGCCAAGGACATTATTTCCGAACTGGTGAACCAGGTGATGGACGGCACGGTGCAGGTGTCGGACAACCTGGCCGCTACTATCGATGCGCGGGTGGCCGAATTGGACCGCCTGATTTCCAAGCAGCTGAGCGCGATCATGCACGCGCCCGAGTTCCAGAAACTCGAGAGCAGCTGGACCGGCCTGCATTATCTGGTCAAGAACACGGCCACCGGCCAGAATCTGAAGATCAAGATGCTCAACGCGACCAAGAAGGAATTGGTCAAGGACTTCCAGAGCGCGCTCGAATTCGACCAGAGCACCATGTTCAAGAAGGTCTACGAAGAAGAATTCGGCACCTTCGGCGGCGCCCCGTTCGGCGCCCTGCTGGGCGACTTCGAAATCACGCGCCAGCCCGAGGACATGTATTTCATCGAGCAGATGTCGCACGTGGCGGCCGCCTCGCATGCGCCGTTCATTTCGGCGGCATCGCCTGAATTGTTCGGCCTTGAAACCTACAGCGACCTGGGCAAGCCGCGCGACCTGTCCAAGGTGTTCGATACCGTCGAATACGCAAAGTGGAAGTCGTTCCGCGAGTCCGAAGATGCGCGCTACGTCGGCCTGACCCTGCCGCGCTTTCTGGGCCGCCTGCCATTTAACCCGGCCGACGGCGCCACCGTCGAGGGCTTCAATTTCGTCGAAGATGTGGACGGCACCGATCACCAGAAATACCTGTGGTGTAATGCCTCGTACGCCTTCGGCACCAAGCTGACCCAGGCGTTCGACGATTTCGGCTGGTGCGCGGCGATCCGCGGCGTGGAAGGCGGCGGACTGGTCGAAGATCTGCCGACCCACACCTTCAAGACCGACGAGGGCGAGGTCGCGCTGAAATGCCCGACCGAAATCGCGATCACCGATCGGCGCGAGAAGGAACTGTCGGACCTCGGTTTCATCTCGCTGGTCCATTGCAAGAACACCGACTACGCCGCGTTCTTCGGCGCCCAGTCGACCCAGAAGGCCAAGAAATACTCGTCCGATTCGGCCAATGCAAACGCGGTTCTTTCGGCCCAGTTGCAGTATATTTTCGCCGTCTCGCGCATCGCCCATTACATGAAGGCGATGATGCGCGACAAGATCGGCAGCTTTGCGGCCGCCGCCAATGTCGAGGACTTCCTCAATCGCTGGCTGACCCAATACGTGCTGCTCGACGATAATGCCAGCCAGGAACAAAAAGCGCAGTTTCCGCTGCGCGAAGCGTCGGTCCAGGTGTCCGAAGTGCCGGGCCGTCCGGGCGTGTACCGCGCCGTGTCGTTCCTGCGCCCGCATTTCCAGCTCGATGAACTTTCCGTTTCACTCCGACTGGTCGCGGAGTTGCCGCAATCGACTAAATCGTAACTTTTATCCACCCACTGAAAGAATAAAAATGGCAATCGACGTCTATTTGCAAATTGATGGCATCAAAGGTGAATCCACTGACAGCAGCCACAAGGATTGGATCGAATGTAAATCGGTTCAATGGGAAGTGCTGCAGCCGAAATCGGCGACCGCATCCACCGGCGGCGGGCATACCGCCGAGCGTTGCGAGCACAAGGACATCGTCATCACCAAACTGGCCGACCTGGCGACCCCTTTGCTGCTGCAGAACTGCTCGTCGGGAAAAACCATTCCGAAGGCGAAGTTCGAGTTCTTGCGCGCCGACGGCCAAGGCGAGCGTATCAAGTACTTTGAAATCGAACTGGAAAATGTCTTGATCAGCGGCGTTTCGCCTTTGGTCAGCCAGGGCGATATCCTTTCCGAGCACATGTCCTTGAAGTATTCCAAGGTCAAATGGAAGTACACCCAGCAAAAGGTCAATGGCGGTTCCGGCGGCAACACTTCGGGCGGCTGGGATCTTTCGGCCAACAAGACCGCGTAGTTTTTGCGCTAGTCATCAAATCCGCAGCGTGCCAACGTTGCGGAATTTTTTTTGGATGCCGATGAAGGGTTTTACGCCGGGATTGTTTGACCGCCTGATGGATACGCAGGCCCAGGCATCGGCCAGCGGCACTGTGTCGCGCCTGTCGATCGAAGACTTGAAGGATAGCGTCGCGCGCGACCTCGAGGCGCTGCTCAATACCCGCACCGTGATTCCGGAAACGCTGCTGAAGGCGTATCCCGAATGCGGCAAGTCGATCATCACTTATGGCTTGAACGATTTTGCCGGCATGTCGCTGTCGAGCACGGATGACCGCGCCTATATTTGCCGCTGCCTGGAAAAAGCCGTTGCACGCCACGAACCGCGCCTGCGCAATGTACAGGCCTCGCTCGAAGTGCAGGAAGGCTCGATCAACCGCCTCAACTTCGCCATCAAGGCCTTGCTGGTGGTGCATTCGGCGCAGGAGCCGGTCAATTTCGATGCCATCTTGCAGCCGTCGAGCCTGCACTATACGATAAGCAAGGCGCGCCGCGCGCCGGGAGCCTGAAGTTGGAACAACTGCTACCGTACTACGAGCGCGAGCTGGGATTCCTGCGCCGCTATTCGCGCGAGTTCTCGGAGCGCTATCCGAAAATCGCCGGCCGCCTGCTGATCGGCGGCGAGGTGTGCGAAGACCCCCACATCGAACGCATGATCCAGTCGTTTGCGCTGCTCAATTCGCGCATCTCAAAACGGCTCGACGATGATTATCCCGAATTCACCGAAGCGCTGTTCGAGGTGCTGTACCCGCACTATTTGCGCCCGTTTCCGTCGTGCTCGATTGCGCGCATGGATTACGGCGGGGCCGCCGCGCAGCTGACGGGAGCTACCGAAATCGCGCGCGGCACCCAGTTGACGACGCGCCCGGTCAAGGGCGTCGCCTGCACCTTTCGCACCGCTTATCCGGTGACGGTGGCGCCGATCGCCTTGTCGCACGCATGGTTCGGGGCGATTATCGACGCGCCCGAAGCGATTGTGCTGCCGCCCAACGCGACCTCCAGCGTGAGCATCACGATCACGAGCACGGCCGAACAGATCGCGCTGGCGCAGCTCGGGCTCAAGTCGCTACGCGTGTTCATCGATGGCGAACCGTCGTTCTGCGCCGCGCTGCGCGATGCGCTGTTCATGCGTACCGTCAAAGCCTATGCCGAAGCCGACCAGAGCGGGCGTTGGGTCGCGCTGCAAAAGACGCCGATTGGCGCGGCCGGCTTCGAGGAAGACGAATCGCTGATTGCGTTCTCGGCCCGCTCGCATCCGGCCTACCGCCTGCTGACGGAATACTTTTGCTTTCCCGACAAGTTCAATTTTTTCGACATCGACCTGGCCGCGGTCACCGGCGCGCTGCCGGCCGGCTGCAAGGCCGTCACGCTGCACCTGGCGCTGTCCGGGCTGCGTACCGATTCGAACACGGCGCGCATGCTGGGCACGCTGTCGACCAACAATGTCCTGCTGGGCTGCACCCCGGTGATCAACCTGTTCCGCCAGCGCGGCGATCCGATTCGCCTGACGCACACGGCGGCCAGCTACCCGGTGCTGGCCGATGCGCGCCGCCCGTTCGCCTTCGAAGTGCATGCGATCGAGTCGGTCAAGCTGGTGCGCCAGACGCCGCAAGGCGAATCGATCGTCGAGTTCCGCCCGTTTTATTCTTTGCGCCACGGCGAGACGCCGGAAAAAAATGGCCACTATTGGGTGATGCGGCGCGATGAAGTGATGGCCAAAAAAAGCCCGGGCTACGAGACTGAATTGTCGATCGTCGATATCGACTTCGACCCGGCTGCAATTGAAACCGATACGCTCAGCCTTGAACTAACCTGCACCAACCGCGATTTGCCGGCCCAGCTGACCTATGGCCTGCGCGGCGGCGACCTGTTCCTCGAGGGCGGCTCCAGCGTGCGCAGCATCAGCTTCTTGCGCAAGCCGACCGAATCGCACCGCTTCGAGCGCGGCCGCGGGGCGCACTGGCGCCTCATTTCGCACCTGTCGCTGAACCACCTGTCGCTGGCCGATGGTGGCCTGGAAGCGTTTCAGGAAATGCTGACCTTGTACGATTTGCCGCGCTCGCCTACCTCGCAGCGCCAGATCAGCGGCATCGCGGCGGTCAGCCACAAGGCGGCCAACGCCTGGTTGCCCGGCAATCCGTTCGCCTGCCTGGTGCGCGGCATCGAGTTGCGCCTGACCATCGATGAAGAGGCGTTTGTCGGCAGCGGGATTCACGCCTTCGCCCATATCGTGGAGCGCTTTCTGGGACTGTACGTGCATGCCAACAGCTTCACGCAACTGGTGGTCGCGTCGAAAAAGACGGGGGAGGAGTTGTTGCGATGTACACCACGAAGCGGCGATTTGAACCTAGTGTAATCGAGCTGCTGTTCGCGCAGCCCTACCGCTTCCAGTTTTTTCAGGCGGTGCGGATGCTGGAACTTTGGCTTAAGCGCAACGGCGTGCCGCACGAAGGCGCGGTCGCCAATTTCTTGCGCTTCCAAAATTCGGTGTCGCTCAATTTTCCGGCCAGCCAGATCGAAGCGCTGCAACCGGAGCCGCGCGCGTTGGCGCGCGATGCCGGCGCCCTGTCCGATGCGCTCAAGCGTGCGGAACTGAAGTACATCCGCATCACGCCGGCCTTCATGGGTTTTCTGGGCATGAGCGGCACGCTTCCGGCCCACTACACCGAGCGCATCGCGGCCCACGCGCTGTATGAAAAAGATGAGGGACCGCGCGCCTTTCTCGATACCTTCTCGAACCGGGCGCTCGCGCTGTTCTATGAAGCGTGGCGCAAGTACCGGCTCGAACTGAAATATGAAATCGGGGGCAAGGATAAATTCCTGCCGCTGCTGTTGTCGCTGGCCGGGCTGGGACATGCATCGCTGCAGCGCCGCCTGGACGACGGCGCCGGCGGCGTGCTCGACGAATCGATCGGCTACTTTGCCGCGGCCATGCGGCACCGGCCCGCGTCGGCGATCTCGATCGGGCGGGTATTGTCCGAGTATTTCGGGCAGCCCATCCACATCACCCAGTTCGTAGGCTGCTGGTACGAGGTGCCGCAGAGCCAGCAAACCACGCTCGGCGACTGCAATGCGATCCTCGGCTCGAGCGCCATGGTCGGCGCGCGCGTGTGGCAGCGCGACTTGCGCTTGCGCCTGACCATCGGCCCGCTCGACCAGGCGCACTTCGACGGCTTCCTCCCGGGCGGCAAAGCGGGCAGGGCCTTGGCGCAGATGCTCACCATGTTTACCGGCCTGTGCCTCGAATACGAAGTCCAGCTGGTGTTGCGCGCGGCCGACGTGCGCGGCACCAGCCTGGCGCCGCAGCGCTCGGGCGGGCGGCTCGGTTGGGACAGTTTTTTGATCACCGGCGGCCAGTCGCAAGACCGGGCCGACGTGCGTTACGACATCCATGCGCTGTAATTCAACATCGAACGAGGAACCCCGGAATGAGCATTAACCTGAAAACCCTAATTAGCAAGTTGAATGAAACCAGCCGGATCGCCGCCACCCGTGCGGCCAGCATCTGCGTCGGGCTCGGGCAGTATGAAGTCGATATCGAGCACTTGTTTCTGGCCTTGCTGGAGCAGCCCAAGAGCGATTTCGTCATCCTTGCGCGCCAGTCCGGCATCAGCGTGGCCATGCTGGAAGCGGATCTGCAGGCCGAAGTAAGCCGGCTCCAGACCGGTAATTCGCGCACTCCCGTGTTTTCGCCGCGCTTGCCCAAGCTGTTCGAGAATGCATGGCTGATCGCCTCGCTCGACATCGAGGCCGGCCGTCAAAGCGCGATCCGCAGTGCGCACCTGCTGCAGGCGCTGTTGACCGAGCCGGAACTGGCGCAACTGGCATACCGCAGCTCGAAATTGTTCAGCAAATTCAGCCTCGACGATATCAAGCACAATCTGGTTAAGCTGACGCTCGCTTCACAAGAGGCGACCGGGGCCCAACCCGGTGAGGCAGACCAGGGCGGCGACCCGGTCGGTGAACTGACCGGCAAGGCGGCGGCCTCCAAGACGCCGGCGCTCGACCAGTTCACCACCAACCTGACCGAGCGCGCACGCGACGGCAAGGTGGACCCGGTGATCGGGCGCGACATGGAGATCCGCCAGGCGATCGACATCCTGATGCGGCGGCGCCAGAACAATCCGATTCTGACCGGCGAGGCGGGGGTCGGCAAGACCGCCGTGGTGGAAGGGCTGGCCCTGCGCATCGCGCAACAAGACGTGCCCGATATTTTGAAAGGGGTGGAAATCCACACGCTAGACATGGGCTTGCTGCAAGCCGGCGCCAGCGTGAAGGGCGAGTTCGAAAACCGCTTGAAGAACGTGATCGATGAAGTCAAGAAAAGCCCGCACGCGATCATCCTGTTCATCGACGAAGCCCACACCATGATCGGTGCCGGCGGCCAGGCCGGGCAGAACGATGCGGCCAATTTGCTCAAGCCGGCGCTGGCCCGTGGCGAACTGCGCACCATCGCCGCCACCACCTGGAGCGAATACAAGAAATACTTCGAGAAGGACACCGCGCTGGCACGCCGCTTCCAGGTGGTCAAGATCGAAGAGCCGAGCGAAGAGCTGGCTTGCGCCATGTTGCGCGGCATGGCGCCATTGATGGAGCAGCACTTCAACGTGCGCATCTATG
>JANPCW010000519.1:0-2028 GCA_031431155.1 Janthinobacterium sp.
GACATCACTGCGTACATCGTCGGGTTTTACAACTGCGAGCGCTTGAACTCCGTATTGGGCAATCTGCCGCCCTCCGTCTTTGAACGGAACATGGCAGCAAAAAAACCTATTGTTGTGTCCGAAATTAGTTGACCACTACAGTGGGGTCAGGTCTAGAACGCGCGGTTTCTAGTTCAAAAACCGTAGATTCCAGACCTGACCCCAGGTGGCTTTTTTTGCTCGATGAGGTAAACTGGGACGATGAAAAAACAACAGGGTAGTGAACTATTTTCGGCGATTGTGGCCGCGCCTTTTGGTGCGGTGGGGGTCCGTACGGATGGCGCACGCTTGACCGAGCTGGTTTATCTGCCGGCGCACTTCTTGGAAAAAGATGCCACCGACCCGTTGTCGGAATTGGCTGTAGCGCAAATCACGCGCTATTTTGAGGACCCGGACTTCCATTTCAGCCTGCCGTTGGCCGCAGTGGGCAGCCTGTTCCAGCATCGGGTGTGGGATGCGATCGCGTCGATCCCGCGCGGAGCCGTGCGCACCTATGGGCAAGTGGCCAAGCATATCGGTTCGGCCCCGCGCGCCGTCGGGCAGGCGTGCGGCGCGAACTGGTTTCCCTTGGTGATTCCGTGCCACAGGGTGACGGCCGCTGGCGGACTGGGCGGCTTTTCCAATCACGATGATGCAACCGGCTTTCATGTAGGGGTCAAGCGCTGGTTGCTGGCCCACGAAGGGGCGACGGCGTATTGATGGTGACAGCGACGGCCGATGATCTGGCGCTGATCGATGAGTTCTGCGACAACCTGTGGCTGGAACAGGGGCTGGCGAAAAATTCGCTCGATGCGTACCGGCGCGATTTGCGCCTGTTTGCGCACTGGCTGCAAACGATGCGCCCGGCCGTGGCCAACCTGTATGCAGTGCAGGCACAGGATATCCTGGCTTACTTCGCTGCCAGGCATCCCGAATCGAAGGCCAGTTCGGCCAATCGCCGCCTGTCGGTGCTCAAACGGTTTTACCAGCTGGCGCTACGCCAACAAAAAGTCGCCGTGGATCCTTGCCTGAAGATGGCGTCGGCCAAGCAGCCCACCCGCTTCGTTCACACGCTTTCCGAAACCCAGGTCGAGGCGTTGCTGGCGGCGCCCGATGTGACGACGCCGCTCGGCTTGCGCGAACGCACGATGCTGGAACTGATGTACGCCAGCGGCTTGCGGGTTACCGAGCTGGTGGACTTGAAATCGCTTGAACTGAGCATGAGCGAGGGGATATTGCGGGTCACCGGGATGGGCAGCAAGACGCGCCTGGTGCCGTTCGGGGAGCAGGCGCGCTTCTGGATCGAGCGTTATTTGAACGAGGCGCGCGGTATCATCCTTGGCGGCCAGATGGACGATGCGCTGTTCGTGACGGCGCGCGGCGGGCCCATGACGCGCCAGATGTTTTGGATCCTGATCAAGAAACACGCCGTCAAAGCCGAGATCAAGGCGCCGCTCTCACCCCATACCTTGCGCCACGCGTTCGCTACCCATCTGCTTAATCACGGCGCCGACTTGCGCGTGGTGCAGCTGCTGCTGGGCCATTCGGATATCTCGACCACCCAGATTTATACCCACGTGGCGCGCGAGCGGCTCAAGCACTTGCATGCGCAGCATCACCCGCGGGGCTGAATTCATTTGTGATTGTCATTACTGCGTCATAATGCACACTAAGCGTCAATCTCCATCATCAAACACATATGAGGTGCCAAATGGCAAAAACAAATTTCCAATACGAAAAACGCCAAAAAGAGCTGGAAAAGAAGAAGAAGACCGAGGAAAAGGCCAAGCGCAAGCTCGAGAACAAGAATAAGCCGGCCGAGGGCGGGTCCGACGAAGAGGGCGGCGTCGAGGCTGACACCGAGGCTGACACCGAGGGCGACGCACAGGCCCCGGCTGCAGAATAACAGGTAGGATCGAAGCGGGCGCCACCTTCCGCAGCCACGAAGATTTCTCAAACGAAGACGCGGATGAACACTACCTCCGCGGTTCGGGCCGGTTCGACGCCTGG
>JANPCW010000520.1:0-3947 GCA_031431155.1 Janthinobacterium sp.
CCAGGCCCAGCGCGGCGCGAAAATGCGCGTTGTCGATCCCGTCCAGCGGCGCGCCGTTGATTTCGATGCTGCCGCTCTGAGGCTGGTAAAAGCGCAGCAGCAGCGCCAGCAGGGTCGATTTTCCGCTGCCGGTGTGGCCGACGATGCCCACGAATGCGCCGGCCGGAATCTCCAGCGACAGCTGGTGCAGCACCGGTTGGCCGGGCAGGTAGCCGAACGACAGGGCGCGGATCGCCACCGCCGGCACCTGACCGGTGGCCGCGTAGGGCGCCGCTGCAAGCTTGCCCGCCGCGTGCTCGGGCGCGCTCGCCTGATCCAGCAATGCCGCCACGCGCGCGGTCGCGATGACCGATTGCTGCAACTGACTAAACTGCATCGTGATTTGAATCAGCGGCTCGATCACACGCGCGATGTAACTGATGAAGGCGTATAGCACGCCCACTTCGAGCGCGCTCATGGCGCGTTGGCCGAAGCTGTAAATGACCACGGCCAGCAGCACGATGTTGAGCATGTCGAGCGCGGGGCGCAGCAACCAGGCATTGGCGCGCAGCTCGGCCATGCGGGCCGTGTAATGGGCCTGGTTGGTGGCGCCAAAACGGGCCGCGAAGCGCGCCTCGGCATTGTTTGCCTGCAGCACGCTCATGCCCCCGATCGATTCGGCCATCTGGCCGTTGATATCGCTGCGCAACTGGCGCGCGCGAGTGACCGCAGGCGCACTCCAGCGCTGGTACAACCAGACGATGCCGACCACCGCCGGCACCAGCGGCAGCACGATCAGCATCAAACGCCAGTCGAGCCACGCCATCGCGCACAGGGTGCCGGCCAGCACGATGCCGCTGTCGAGCATCACGAACAGCACTTGCACGTACAAGGTCTTGACCGCCTCGGTGTCGTTGGTGACGCGGCTTACCAATTTCCCTGTGATGGCATGGTCGAAAAATGCCATCGGCAGCCGCAGCACATGTCCATAGACCGTCTCGCGCAGGCGCCGCACGGAACGCATCGCCAGGCCGGACAGGCGCACCAGTTGCAGATAGCGCAAGCCGCTCGCGGCCCAGCCGCTGGCCAGGCAGGCCAATAACAGTGCGGCCATGCGCGGCCAGTCCAGCTTGCGCGGCAGCAGATGCTGGTCGATCAGGAGCTTGCCCAGGATCGGCCCGAGCACTTCGAGGCCGGCCGCCAGCACCAACCAGAACACGGCCCACAGCAGGTGGCCACGGTCCGGCCGGGCCGCGCTTTGCAGCAGCGCCAGCGCTTGCGGGGTCTGGCTGATGCTTTGGTCGCGCTGGCCGGATTCGACCGGATCGAGGGTTTCAGAGCGCATCGAGGCTGGCCTCCAGTTGCTGGTAACGCCATTGGCTGGCGTACCAGCCGTCCAAGGCCAGCAGGGTGTCGTGGCTACCCGCTTCACTGACGCGCCCAGCCCGCAGCACGATGATCCAGTCGGCATCGACCACCGCGCTCAGGCGGTGGCTGGCGATGATCACGCTGCGTTCGGGCCTGGTCTGTTTGAGCTGGTCGAGGTGCTGCAAGATGCGCGTTTCGGTGCCGGTGTCGACTGCCGACAATGCATCGTCAAGCAGCAGCAGCGCACTGTCGGCCAGCAGTGCGCGCGCGATCGCAACCCGCTGGCGCTGGCCGCCCGAGAGTGTGATGCCGCGTTCGCCGACATGGGTCTGGTAGCCGTGCGGGAAACGCAAAATATCATCGTGGATCGCAGCCAGCCGGGCCGCCTGCTCGATTTCGGGCTGGCTCGCTTCCGGCCGGGCCAGCGCAATGTTTTGCGCAATCGAGGCCGAGAACAGGAAAGACTCCTGCGGTACCCAGCTGATCGCCGTGCGCAGGCCAGCCAGCGTATAGACGTCCAGCAGGTGTTCGGCCCAGCGCAGCACACCGCTTTGTGGTGAAAACTGGCGCTGCAAGATACGCAGCAAGGTCGACTTGCCGGCGCCGGTCGGCCCGACCAGGCCTAGAGTCTGGCCCGGCTGTAGGGTCAGCGCGACATCGGTCAGGGCCGGCACGGTTTGGCCGGGATAGGTGTAGCAGAGCGCGCGCACCGAGAGCACGCCCGGCTGCACTTTGCCCTCTTTGCCGTGATCGTCGACCGTCAATGTGGCGGTGAGCAGCGGCTCTAGCCGGGTCAGCGCGGCCCGTCCACGTTCGACCAGCGACAGCACCCAGCCGGCGGCAAACATGGGCCAGATCAGCTGTCCCAGATACATCGAAAAACTGGTCAAGGCGCCGATCGTCAACTGGCCCTGCCACACCAGGTAGCCGCCCAGCCCGAGCGTGAGCACGCTGCCTGCCGTCAGGGTCAGGCCCACGGCCGGCTCGTAGGCCGCTTCCCAGCGCTGCGCGTTCAGGCTGGCCGCCGCCGCGTGTTCGGCCAGTTCGGCAAATTGCTTGGCGCTGCGCTGCTCCAGGCCCAGCGCGCGCAGCGTGCGCACGCCCGCCAGCGATTGCTGCACATGGTCGTTGAGCGCGCTGAAACGGTTCAGCGAATCGGTCGATGCGGTATGGATGTGGCTTGAAATGCGCCAGAATGCAAGCGCCATGAAAGGGAAGGGGAGCAGGGCGATGGCGGTCAGGCGCCAATCGACGCCCAGCAGCATCATCGCCAACACCATCACCAGGGTCAGCGTGCCGTCGAAGCCGGCCAGCATCGCCTCGCCGGCCGCCATCTCGATGGCATCGATATCGTTGGTGGCCAGCGCCATCAGGTCGCCGGTGCGCTGCTGCTGGTAGAACGCCGGGCCCTGCAAGGACAGGCGCGCGTAAAAGCGCGTGCGCAAGAGGACGCCGAGCTGGTATGCGGCGGCAAACAGTTTGAGGCGCCAGCCGACCCGCAGGAAATAGATCGCGGCACCCATCAACAGCAACTGCGCCAGTTGCATCCGCAAATCGCCACCGTTCAAATGGTGCGTAGCCAAGCCATCGATCATGGCGCCAACCTTGCGCGGCACCCACACAGTGAGCGCGGCGACGCACATCAACATCGCGCCGGCCGCTGCATAAGCGCGCCAATGCTGACGCACAAAGTCGCCAATCAGCCTTCCTAAACTCATGAAACGTCCTTGCGATCGGTACAGGATGTGGGGTCGGGCACCTCGGGAACCGCTGGCGGAAACGACAAACGGGCCGAAGCCCGCTTATGTTACTACTTTCATTACTACTTTCATTATTACTACTTCCATCACTACCTTCGTGACGATCTTCCTTGCCGCCTAAGCGTCTTACTTCTTGGCTTCGGTCTTGACCGCTAGCATATCGAGTTGCTTAGGCAGGGCGACCGCCGGCTTGGCCGCGGCCGGTGCGGTTGCAGCGGGCGCGGCAACCGAAGCGGCAACCGAAGCAACTACGGTCGGTGCAGCAGGCTTGGCTGGTGCAGCTGCAATTGGCGCTGCGACCGGCTTGGCAGCCACTGGCGCCGTTGCCAATGTGGACACTGCCTTGGCGACCGGCTTTACCTCAGTGGCCAGCTTGGCTGCGGCCGGTAGCACTGGCTTGGTCGCGATGACTTGCTTGACCTCTGGCTTGGCCACGACAACTTGCTTGACCTCGGGCTTAGCCACGACGACTTGCTTGACCTCGGGCTTAGCCACGACAACTTGCTTGACCTCCGGCTTGGTCGCGACGACGTGCTTGACCTCTGGCTTGGCCGCGGCAACTTGCTTTGGCATTGCAACTGGCTCATCGGCCAGCTTGGCGACAGGTGCTGGCGCCGCAGTTTCGGCAGCAAGCGGCCGCGCGGCGGCCTTGGGCGCAACGTACGCTGCCGGTGCTGGCTGTACTTTCGCCGACTGCAACAGTTCCGACTGCGTGCCAGATGCTATGCTGAACAAGCGGCGGCCATATGCCATCAGGTTCTCGATGTTTGGTTGGCTCTGGGTTGCGCCCAGCGCAAACAATTCGCGTGCGTCTTTGACCGCCAACAGCTGCTTGACCGA
>JANPCW010000521.1:0-7026 GCA_031431155.1 Janthinobacterium sp.
GGAAGCGGCGCGCAGCCACTTGACCGTGTCTGACGCCGCGCTGGCGAAAGTGGTGCAGGAGATTCCGGGTTTGACCCGCGCCGACGGAAAATTCGACAGTGAACGCTACCGCGCCTTGCTGGCAGCGCAGGGCATGACGCCCGAAATCTACGAAGCGCGTTTGCGCAAGGACATGGTGGTGCAAAACCTGAACGCCGCGATTTTGTCGAGCGCTTTCGCGCCGCGCAGTCTGGCGGCGCGCTTGTCCGATATCAGCGAGCAAGAACGGGCGGTCCAGGAATTATTGCTGCCGGCTGCCCAATACGTGCCCGAGGTTAAAGTGAGCGACGAGATGGTCACGGCGTTTTACACCAAGAACGCCGCGCTGTTTTCAGTGCCTGAACAAGTCAAAGTCGAATACGTGGTGTTTGATAAGAATGTGGTGGAAAGCCAGATCGATGTCAGCGATGCCGAGGTCAGCGCCTATTACACGCAAAATCAAAAACGCTTCACCAGTGCCGAGCAACGGCGCGCCAGCCATATCTTGTTTGCGCTGAAAAAAGATGCGTCGGCGGCCGAAAAAGCGGCCGCCAAGGCGCGTGCCGATGCCGCCTTGGTGCAGCTGCGCAAGGCGCCGGCCGAGTTCGCCAAAATCGCCAAGGAGCAATCGCAAGATCCGGCCTCGGCCGAAGTGGGCGGCGACCTGAATCTGCTGGAAAAAGACTCGATGCCGAAGGCTTTTGAAGACGCCGCATTCAAGCTGAAACAGGGCGAGATCAGCGACGTCGTCAGCTCCGAATTTGGCTACCACATCATCACGATCACGGCCCTCACGCCGGCTGTTGCCAAGCCGCTGGACGAGGTCAAAGTGGAAATAGCCGCCGATCTGAAAAAGCAAAAAGCGGCAAAGAAGTACTCGGAACTGGCGGAAGTATTCACCAACACCGTGTACGAACAAGCCGACAGCCTCAAGCCGGTCGCCGACAAGCTTAAGTTGAAGGTCGAGACAGTCGCCAATCTGTCGCGCAACCCGTCGCCAGCCTTCGGTCCGGCCCCGTTCAATAGCGCCAAATTTCTGAAGGCTGTTTTTTCCGACGAGGTGCTTAAAAACAAGCGCAATACGGAAGCCGTTGAAGTCGCTCCGAACACGCTGATCGCGGGCCGCCTGGTCGAATTCAAACCGGCCGCCAAGCGCCCGCTGGCTGAAGTCGAGGCGGTAATCCGCCAGCGCATTACCCAGGAAGAAGCGGCCAATCTGGCGCGCAAAGCAGGCGAGTCCAAGCTGGCCGCCTTGAAAGCATCGGGCGATGCGACTGGTTTTGGCGAGATCAAGACCGTGTCGCGCGCCAAGGCGCAGGGTATCAATGGGGCGGCAGCGCTTGCAGTGATGAAAGCGGACGTGGGCAAGCTGCCGGCCTATGTCGGGGTCGACGTGCCGGGCGTCGGGTATGGCATTTACCGCATCGCCAAAGTGGCGCAAACGGCCACGCCGGATGTCGAGCGCCGCAGCGCCGAGCAACAGCAAATTAGCAGCGCGCTGGCCCAGCAGGAAATGCATGGCTTCGTCGAAGTGATGAAGCAAAAGGCCAAGGTGAAATTGATGAAGGCGGCCATGGCTCCGGCAGACGGTCAGACCGACCCAGTGTCCAAGTAAGTTGGTGCACTCAAAAAAAGCCGCTTTCGAGCGGCTTTTTTGTGTGTGTCTGAACCACCCTTAAATACCGATGGTAGCGATCATTCAGTGTGCAGGCTGTGCGCCGCAGCCAGGAAATGGGCCGGCGTGATATCGTCCAGCGCCAGCGTGGCGGCGTCCGAAAAGTGCGTGAAGTTGCGCTCGATCGAGCGCAAATAGGCCGGATCGTAATGGTCGACCAGCAGTTCGCCCACCAGTTCCGGCATCTGGCCATCGTTGGCCATGGCTTGCCAGCGCGCGATCTTCTCGCGGCCATGCAGGCTCAGCAGGCAGTCCAGTTGCGCATTGAGCAGGGCCGGGTCGAGCGCAAAATGGTCATAGTCTTGCATCAGCAGGCGCACCCGGTTCGGTTCGGCCAGGGTCAGCGAAATACACGGCGATGCGCGCATTGTTTCCATCAGCGCAGCTGGCACCCGCAGGTTGCCGACCTTCTTGCTCTCCGATTCGACAAATACCGGGCGGGCCGGGTCGAAGCGGCGCAACTGGTCCCAGATGCTGCTGTCGAATGCCTTCTGGCTCGGCTGCGGCCTGCTTGGCAAGTCGCCCAGCACGGAACCGCGGTGCGCCGCCAGTTGTTCCAGGTCGAGCACCTGGGCCCCGATCGAATGGAGCGTTTCGAGCAGGCGGCTCTTGCCGCTGCCGGTGGTGCCGCAAATCACCCGAAACGACAGCGCCGGTGCGTGCGTCAGTGCTTCATTGACGTGGTTGCGATAGGCCTTGTAGCCGCCGTCGAGCTGGAACGCGGGCCAGCCTATCTTGGCCAGTACGTGCGCCATGGCGCCACTTCGGTTGCCGCCGCGCCAGCAATAGACCAGGGGCTGCCAGTCGCGCGGCTTGTCGAGCAAGAAGGCTTCGATGTGCTGACCGATATTTTTGGCCACCAGCGCCGCGCCGACTTTCTTGGCCTCGAACGAATTGACTTGTTTGTAGAGCGTGCCGACCCGGATGCGCTGGTCGTCATTGAGCACCGGCAAGTTGATCGCGCCGGGCAGATGGTCGAGCGCGAATTCGGACGGGCTGCGCACGTCGATGATCGCATCGAAACGATCGAGTTGGGGCAGGAGGTCGGCAAAGCTTTGCAGGGCGGGATACTTCATCGGTGTTTGAGTAGTGGCATTAAATTGGGCATGATATTGCTAAGGATGATGGGGTGGGCCTGCGCCGTCGGGTGCAGGCGGTCCGGTTGGAATAATGCCGGCTTGTCGGCCACGCCGTCGAGCATGAACGGCACCAGCGGCGTGCCGGTCTGTTTGGCCAGCGCGCTATACATGCCAAAGAATTTGCCGGCATAGTCGCGCCCGTAGTTCGGCGGCATGCGGATTCCCACCAGCAGCACCTGTGCCTGATTCTTCCTGGCCAGCGCGATCATTGCGCGCAGGTTGGCCTCGGTGGCGGCGACCGGCAAGCCGCGCAGACCGTCATTGGCGCCCAGCGCAACAACCAGCACCGACGGCTGGTGTTGCGCCAGCAGTGCCGGCAGGCGCGCCCGCCCGCCGCTGCTGGTCTCGCCGCTGATGCTGGCATTGACGACATGGGCAACGATTTTTTGTTGCTTTAAGCGCTCATCGAGCAGTGCAACCCAGCCACTGCCGCGCGCAATGCCGTATTCCGCCGACAGGCTGTCACCCAGCACAAGCACGGTTTTTGGTGCAGAATAGGCGCTCACGGAAACGGTTAGCAACAGCAGGGCGAGAATCGACCCGGGCCACGCGGCGACATCGGACCGTCGCCAATTGCGATATTTCTTAAGAAAAACCAACATGCCTGACTCTCCAAATACCTTTTCCATCAATTACCCTGGTCAGTTAGCGGCCGATGGCGCCACAGCGCCCTCGGCGCAGGTGCCCGACAGCGCAATACATCCGGGCGCCGTGCAGCCGGCGATCGAAGTCAGCGCGCTCTCGAAGCGGGTGGCCGACGCCAACGGCGAGCTCACTATCCTGCAAAGCATCAATTTTACCGTGCAAGCGGCACAGACGCTTGCCATTGTCGGGGCGTCTGGCTCGGGCAAGTCCACTTTGCTGGGATTGCTGGCCGGCCTTGACACGCCGTCGGAAGGGCGCGTGATTCTCGACGGTATCGATATTTTCGCGCTCGACGAGGATGGCCGGGCCCGTTTGCGCAAGGTCAAGCTGGGGTTCGTGTTCCAGTCGTTCCAGCTGCTGGCCCATTTGACGGCGCTCGAAAACGTGATGCTGCCGCTCGAATTGCGCGGTGAGGCCGACGCCAAGCAGAAGGCGCAGCACATGCTGGGGCGGGTCGGCCTGGAAAGCCGCCTCAAGCACTATCCGAAGTTCCTGTCGGGCGGCGAGCAGCAGCGCGTGGCGCTGGCCCGCGCCTTCGTCACCGAACCGCCGCTGCTGTTTGCCGACGAGCCTACCGGCAGCCTCGACGCGGCCACCGGCGAAGCGGTGATCGATCTGATGTTCGAACTCAATCGCGAACGCGGCTCCACCCTGGTGTTGGTCACGCACGATCCATCGATCGCGGCGCGCTGCGCCCGCATCATCACGATCGCGGCCGGGCGCCTGATCTAATGTAGGGCGGATGAGCGAAGCGTTATCCGCCAACCTGTGCAAGCATATGGCCGATTGCGGCCGGTCACCGGCGTTCATCCGCCCTAAGGGTTTATAAGATGCAATCCGTTTGACGCAGGGCGGCCGGCGCATTCCTGCACCAGCCGGTTCAACACCTGGCGTAGCGCAGCCGGCAGTTCGCCGGCGGTCAGGCCGATTGGCCCGACGCCGTCCGCTACCAGCCGGTCGGCTGCCATTCCGTGGATCCAGACTGCTGCCAGCCCAGCTTCCCACTGGGGCCAGCCCTGCGCCAGCAAACTGCCGCATAAGCCGGCCAGGATGTCGCCGGTGCCGGGCGTGGCCAGCGCCGGGTTGCCGGTCGGATTGATGACGACCGTGCCATCGGGGGCCGCCAGCACGCTGCCTGACCCCTTGAGCAGCACCGTCGCATTCATCGTTGCCGCCAACTGGCGCGCCGCTCCCAGCCGGTCGGACTGGATCTGCGCCGCGCTCACACCGAGCAGGCGCGCCGCCTCCAGCGGATGGGGCGTGAGAATCGTCGCACCGCTGCGCTTTGCCAGTTGCGCCTGCAAGGCCTGCTCGGCCGCGATCAGGTTCAGCGCATCGGCATCGAGCACCAACGGGCGCGGGCTCGCCAGCGCCCGTTCCAGCAGGGGGCCGGCTGCACTGCCCATGCCGCAACCGACCACCAGCGTCATGGCCGAGAAATCGATCTCGCCGGCCGAGCGCAACATCAATTCCGGCGAAACGCTGTCGTAGCCGGGCGCAGCGTCGACGAAAGCGACAAATACCCGACCGGCGCCACTGAACAAGGCTGCGCGCGCGGCCAAAATCGGCGCGCCCGCCATTCCCTTTGCGCCGCCCACCACGGCCACATCGCCAAAGCTGCCCTTGTGCGAGTTGTGCTTGCGCTGATTCAAGCGGCGCGAAAAGAAACCAAGCTCGTTCAGGTGCGCTCGCGCGGGCGGAAAATGACTGCCCTCGATATCGAGCCGCGCCACCTGGACTATTCCTGCGTAGTCACGCCCTTCACAGGTATGCAAGCCGGGCTTGTCACCAATGAATGTAATGGTATGGGTGGCGCGCACGGCGACCCCGTTCGGGCCCACGATGGACCCGCTGTCCGCATCGAGCCCGCTTGGCAGGTCCAGCGCCAGCACCGGGCAATCGAAGCCGTTGACCATGTCGGCCAACGTGCGCATATCTCCCGCCAGCGCGCGCTGCAGGCCGATCCCGAACAGGCCGTCGATCACCAGGGCCCAGCGCGTGGATGAAATCGACGAGGACGGATTGGCTGCCAGCGCCGGATCCTCGAAGCGCACAGCGCTATTGCGCGCGCGCTGCAGCGCTTGCAAGGTCTGCGCCGAGGGCTGCCCCGCGCCAGCGAAATGCAGCACCGAAACCTGCATGCCTGCATGGGCCAGGCGCGCCGCCGTTTCGAGCGCATCGCCGCCATTGTCGCCCGGTCCGGCCAACACCAGTACCGCCAGCTTGGCGTGGCCAGGGGCGGTCGGCAGCAATTGAAGGGCGGCCCTGGCCGCAGCCTGACCGGCGCGCTGCATCAGTGCACCCGACGATAACGTGAGTGCGGCACTGCGCTCGATCGCGCGGATCTCGGCGACGCAATAGAGAGGATTCATGCGCCAGATAATACCCTTAACCCGACTACAATAGGCGCGTAAAACAATAACAACGAGGCAAACATGGATTGGCAGTTCTGGATTGATCGAGGCGGCACATTTACCGATATCGTCGCGCGTGGGCCCGACGGCGCTCTGCTGACCCACAAGCTGTTGTCCGACAATCCTGAACAATACCCGGATGCGGCCATCGCCGGCATTCGCCATTTGATGGGCGTGGCCCCTGACGCCGCGATTCCCGCGGCCCGGATTGAAGCGGTCAAGATGGGCACCACCGTGGCCACCAACGCGCTGCTCGAGCGCAAGGGCGAGCCGACGGCGCTGGCGATCACGCGCGGCTTCCGGGACGCGCTGCGCATCGCCTACCAAAACCGTCCGCGCCTGTTCGAGCGCCATATCGTGCTGCCCGAACTACTGTACCGGCACGTGCTGGAAATCGACGAGCGCGTCGGCGCCCATGGAGAAGTGCTTCAAGCGCTCGATGAAGGCGCCGCGCGCGCCGCGCTGCAGGCGGCCTACGCCAGTGGCCTGCGCTCGTTGGCGATCGTGTTCATGCATGGCTACCGCTATACGGCGCATGAAGCCCGCGTCGCCGCACTGGCGCGCGCAGTTGGCTTTACCCAGGTGTCGGTGTCGCATGAGGTCAGTCCGATGATGAAGCTGGTCGCGCGCGGCGATACCACGGTAGTCGACGCGTATTTGTCCCCGATCCTGCGCCGCTATGTAGACCAGGTTGCGCGCCAGATGCCGCAAGTGAACCTGCAATTCATGCAGTCCAACGGCGGCCTGACCAATGCCCGCACCTTTCAGGGCAAGGACAGTATCCTCAGCGGGCCCGCCGGCGGCATCGTGGGCATGGTGCGCGCCAGCCAGTTGGCCGGGTTCGAGCGCGTGATCGGCTTCGACATGGGCGGCACCTCGACCGACGTGTCCCATTTTTCCGGGGAGTTCGAACGCGTGTTCGAGACCCAGGTTGCCGGCGTGCGGATGCGCGCGCCGATGATGAGCATCCATACGGTGGCCGCTGGTGGCGGTTCGATTCTTCATTTCGACGGCAGCCGCTACCGGGTTGGCCCGGACAGCGCTGGCGCCAACCCGGGCCCTGCCAGTTACCGCCGCGGCGGCCCGCTGACCGTGACCGACTGCAACATCATGCTCGGCAAGATCGTGCCCGATC
>JANPCW010000522.1:0-3047 GCA_031431155.1 Janthinobacterium sp.
GGGACTTCTTGATACTGCCTAAAACTTGTTTTTGGCGGAAGCGGTGAGATTCGAACTCACGAACGGCTCACACCGTCGCCAGTTTTCAAGACTGGTGCCTTCAACCGCTCGGCCACGCTTCCTGTCGTGCAGCATTATACATAAACCGGTGCACGGCCAGCAATAATCGGCAAAATATTCATCCGATGCATACGCTGGTTATGTTGGTTCAGCTGTACTTCAACCAGTTCGCGCGCAGGGCGCTCGCGAATTCGGCGGCCGGCAGTGGCCGCGCCAGCAGGTAGCCTTGCACCTGGTCGCAGCCGGCGTTTTTCAGGAACGCAAGCTGCTCCGCCGTTTCCACGCCTTCGGCAATGACCTTGTGCTTGAGCTGCCGGCCAATGCTGATGATCGCGCTGGCAATGGCGCAGTCGTTGGTGTCGCCCGGGATCCCGGTGGTGAAGGAACGGTCGATCTTGAGCGTGTCGATCGGGAAACGCTTCAGGTAAGACAAGCTGGAGTAGCCAGTGCCGAAATCGTCGAGCGAGAGCGACACGCCCAGCGCCGTGATATGGTCCATGATGGTGATGACGTGCTCGATGTTGTGCATCAGCGTGCTCTCGGTGATCTCGAGCTCGAGCCAGCCCGGCGCCAGGTCGTAGCGGCGCAGCATGTCGGTGACGCGGGTCGGTAAGGCGGAGGTGAATTCGCGCGCCGAGACATTGACGGCCAGCCGAAACGGCGCAATGCCGGCCTGCTGCCATCGTTGCGCTTGCGCACAGGCCGCTTCCAGCACCCACTCGCCGATCAGCACCACCATGCCGGTCGACTCGGCCAGCGGAATGAATTCGGCCGGCGGCACCAGGCCGCGCTCGGGATGAGACCAGCGCACCAGCGCTTCGGCACCGATAATGCGCCCGGTCGCCAGCGCGAACTTGGGCTGGTAATGCAGCAATAGCTGATCGTTGGCGAGCGCATGGCGCAAACCCGATTCGATCCGCATTTGCTCCTGCATGCTTTGGTTCATGTCCTGACTGTAAAAGGCAACGCTGTCGTCGTCCCTGGCACCGCCCCGCTTGGCGCGCACCATCGCGATATCTGCCAGGCGCAGCAGCGTTTCGGCGTCGATGCCGTCTTGCGGAAAGACGCTGATCCCGATACTGGCGCTGACCCGCAAGTCATGGCCTTCGATCAGGAATGGCTGTACCAGCGAGGCCAGCAGTTTTTGCGCCACCACGCTCGCCTCGAAATGCTGGTTGAGGTCGAACAGGCCGACCGCGAACTCGTCCCCGCTCAGGCGGCCCACCAGATCGTGCTCGCGCAGCGCACCGCGAAAGCGCAGCGACACTTCACGCAATAGCGCATCGCCAATGCGCCTTCCCAGCGCGTCGTTGATCAGCTTGAAGCGGTTCAAGTCGATGAACAGCACGCAGCCTTGCAGCTTGTTGCGCTGCGCCACCATCAAGGCTTGGTCGACCAGTTTGGCCAGCAAAGTGCGGTTGGGCAAGTCGGTTAGCGCGTCGTAATAGGCCAGATGGTGGATGCGTTCTTCGGCCAGCTTGCGTTCGGTGATGTCGGTCAAGTAGGCGATCAGGCCGACCGGCAGTTCGTCCACGTCGCGCAGCGGCGACAGCGATAGGCTGGCCCAGAATACTTCGCCGGACTTCTTGCGGCGCCGGACTTCCATCAGGCGCCCGCCCTGGGCCGCAAAGGCATCGTGAAAAGCCGTGTCTTCATCTCCGTACAAAAACAGGATGTTGCGCCCGATCGCTTCCAGCGCGCTGTAACCGAACAGCGCTTCGGCGCCCTTGCTCCAACTGGTGATGTAACCGGTCTGGTTCATCGTCAGTACCGACTCGTGAAGCTGATCGAGAATTTGGGACTGCTGCGCCAGTCGTGCCTCCACTTGCGCATAGGCGTGGGTCGAGCGCAGTGCCAGCGAATGGACATGCAGCAAGCTGGCGGTCAAGCCGGCCAAGCTGGTCAGATGCTGGCGGTCGATCTCGTCATAGCTGCTGCGTCCGCCCACTTCAAAGCGGCCGTAGCTGGTGCCATCGCAGACGATTTCCTGCACCAGCACCGGCGCCGTCTCGGGGAACAGCGCGCCTGATTCCTGCTCCGGCGCGGGGTCGAACGGAATGTATCGACCATGCCGGCTGCCAAGCATGGTGCGCGCGACGCGGCCGAGCTCCTCGGCCAGAACCGGACCACGCAACGTCAGGGCCGCTTCGCACACGGCGGTGATACTGCTGAAAAAGCTGGCGATGGGGGTGGCGAACATGGTTACAGGTTCCGACTGACCTGAATTGCCCACTGATAGGCCTGCAACAAGCTTTTCCAATAGACGTCGGGCCCGATGCCATAGACGCGCAGCACCTCCTCGCTTACGTCGGTTTGCTCGACCAGGGCCAGCATGTCGCCGAAGCGGCCGCGGCGCTCGATCAGTGCCGATGCAACATCGTCATGCAGGCTCAGCGCGCTCACGATTTCCGTCATCGGCATCGTCAACAAGACGTCGAGCAGGGAGAATACCCCGGTCATGAAGGCCAGGTCTTGCTGATCGCGCGAGCCGCCGCCGAGCTTGCACAGCATCTCCATTTGGGCCGCGCGCAATGCAGCCTGGGGCAGCAAGGGATTGGGCAGACCGTCGTCTTGCTGGCGCGCGTACAGCAGCAGTTGCAGCCAGCGCTGCAACTGGCGGCGGCCCAGCAAATTGATGGCCTGGCCGAAGCTGGTGATCTGAATGCTGAGCGCAAATGCGGCGCAATTGACCAGCTTGAGCAAATGATAGGACAGCGCCGGGTCTTGTTTGAGCAGCGTCTCAATCTCGCGCGAGTCGGCGTCGCGCGCCAGCAAGCCCAGCAAGGCCATCAGGCGCTTGCGCGAGGTGCCGTCGCTGGGCTTGGCCGACGGCGCCGGATGAAACGGATATTGCCCGCAAAACCATGAAAAGCCAGCCGCGTTGCATTGCGCAAGACGCTCAGCGGTGTCAACATTGCGCGCCAGGTGCGGCCCCGACAGTTGCGGCAACACGTACGGCGCCGGCGCCGCGCCGCTACAGTCCATGG
>JANPCW010000523.1:0-8579 GCA_031431155.1 Janthinobacterium sp.
GAGATGGCGGCGCTGAAACGTTTGAATAGCGCCGTTCAGGAAAATTGAGAGTGCCGGCCCCGTTTGTTTGATCAGTGTTTCCTCCGGGTTAGCAGTCAGATGCCAGACATCCTCGCCATAGCCTATCCGTGGTTGAAATCCTTGCACGTCATTGGCGTGGTCATGTGGATGGGGGCACAGTTTTTGTTGCCGAGCCTGCTCGCAGCGCATCGCGGCTTGACGGCGTTTTCCCCTCAGGCAGAGTTGCTGGCGCACCTAGAGCGGAAATTGATCCGCCACATTATGAATCCGGCCATGCTTGCGACATTTGTGTCCGGCGCACTGATGGCGAGTGCGGCGATCGATACCGCGGGACACCTCCCGCGTTGGCTCGGACTCAAACTCGGTCTCGTTTTCATGCTCGCCGCGCTGCACGGCAAACTGCTGAGACAATTTTGGCGCGCCAACGAGGGTGGCGTGCAATGGACGTTGGGTGGCTACCGCTTCATGCAGCGGTTCAATTTCATGCTGTTGGCGGGAGTTGTGCTACTGGTCGTGGCGCGGCCATTCCCCTAGGCCAATACGGAATGCCAGGACGGATTGCGCAAACGGCAGGGGCAAAACGAGTGTATTACCGCATAAGCCGCCTGATGAAAACGGCCGATCGACTTAGCACGATATAAATTCTTTTCCAAAAAGTAATAATAAATAGTATACTCGTAGGTAGTGTTATTTTGTTGTCGCGCTCGTACTCCCGCGCATGGATTGGCTTGCTTGAGCCTACACAAGCGGCGCGCAGTTTTTGACGCCTTCCTGACTGCCGAATACATGTCGAATACATATCGAATGGTGCTCTCCCCAGAAAAAGTCACAGGCGATGAATTCAGTGGCAATAAATTTAAAACAAATAATCGATTGCTTCTTGAAAAGTCTAAATTTTTCTTTGGGCCACAGTAGTCACTGGAAAAAAATCGCAGCCGGCACACTTCTCGCCCTCGGTTTGATCGGCGCGGCGGGCGCTGCGACATCGAACATCAGCGCCACACCCCACAATCTGTCGAAGAGCGGCACAGGGACGGTAAAAGCGACGAATGAAACCCAAGTCTGCGTATTCTGTCACACACCGCACGGCGCCAATACGTCAGCAAAAACCCCGCTCTGGAACCGCAGCGGCACTGCGGCAGCGACTTATACTCGCTACACTTCTTCCTCGCTCGACGCCACCACCATTGCCAACGGTTTCAGCGCTCAGCCCGGCGGCAGTTCCTTGCTGTGCCTTTCCTGCCATGACGGCGTGATCGCGCTCGGCAATGTCAACGTGCTTAACGGGCAAGCCAATCCGCCGGCCATTCCCGGCACCAACACCACGATGCCTGCGGGCTCGGGCACGAGCACTGGCTTCACCCGCCACCTCGGCGGCAGCGACGGCAAGGACCTGAGCAACGACCACCCGATCTCGATCACCTTCGACGACACCCTCGCGGGGCAGGACGGCGAGCTGGCACGCCTAAGCATCACGGCGCCCAAGCAGCGCGATGTCGACACCACGGGCGCCCTGATCGGCATCCGCACCAGCGGCTACAAGCCGATCCTGCCGCTGGAACCCACAGGCGTGGGCAATGCCGGCCAGGTGCAGTGCGCCACCTGCCACGACCCGCACATCGTGGCCGGCAAATTCCTGCGCCTGAACCGCTTGCAGGCCAATGCGGGCCCCGGCGCCAGCTTCAACCAGGCCAACGACCAGATCTGTCTGGCCTGCCACCGCAAGCTGGGCATCGCCTGGTCGCTGTCGGCCCATGCCGACAGCAGCGTCGCCGACGCCAGCTACACCGCCGCCGCGGCGACGCTGCGCGGCTTCCCCGCAGGCACCAAGGTCTGGCAGGCGGCCTGCCTGAACTGCCACGACACGCACACCGTTACCGGCGCGCGCCGCCTGTTGCGCGAAGGCACGGACGACACCAGCAACCCCAAGAGCGGCGGCACGTCGGCGATCGAGCAGACCTGCTACCAGTGCCACAGCTCAACCACCTTGACCACGCTGGGTCCCTTGAGCGCCGTCACCGCCGTGACCGGCGTCGTGCCCGACATCCGCGCCGAGTTCAACCGCACGATCCGCATGCCGATCGTGACGGCGGCCCAGGGCGGTGGCGGCACCAGCAGCGAAGTGCATGACATCACCAACTCCGATTTCATCGAGAGCGAAGCCAACCTCGGCGCCGGCAACACCACCAAGCGCCATGCCGAGTGCCCCGACTGCCACAATCCGCACCGGGTCATCCGTAACGAGTTATTCAACGCTTTAGGCGACGCCGCGAAACGCACCCACAAGGCAGGCGGAACCGTGGCCAACTTGGGCGCGGACGGCAATCTCGCTTCCGGTGTATTGCGCGGCACATGGGGGGTCGAACCGACGTATCCGGTCGCCAGCACCACCTGGCCGGACGTACCAAGTTTCCCGGCAGGCGCAGTAAAAAAGGGTAACCCGGGCACCAGCAGCGCAAAGGGTTCGGCTTACCTGACGCGCGAATACCAGTTGTGCTTGAAGTGCCATTCCAACTACAGCAACAACATAGCCGCGGCAGGTTTTCCGACACTGGGGGCGGCGGGCGGCACGCCAAGCGGCACCAACGGGGTATCGCGCTACACCAATGTCGCGGCCGAGTTTGCCGCCAACGCCAACGACACGCTCTCCGGCAGTGACCAGGGTGAAACCGGCAACGATCCTGCCTATGCGCCAGGGGCCTCCAACGGCGCACCGAATGCCGCGCCGAACCACCGCTCATGGCATCCGGTGATGTTTCCGACCGGGCGCACCAGCTATGAGCGAACCGGCAGCAATGTCACCTCGGGCAGCAGCGCCTTTTCCAACATCCGCCCGCCGTTCAACATCACCGACGGTTCCAACCCCAGCGACACTGCCAAAATCGGCAAACAGACCATGCAGTGTTCCGACTGCCACGGCGATACCGGTTCGTGGACACAAGGCACCAGTCGCAACGACAACGCCAATGGCCCCAATCTGTCGAAGGTGCAGGGGCCGCACGGCTCGGACAAAAATTTTCTGCTCAAGGGAGTGTGGGACATCACGATCAGACTCGGCGATGCCAGTGGCACCAATTCCTCGAATGCCGGCGGCGCCACGATCTGCGGACGCTGTCACGATCCGGTGAACGGCAAGGGTGGATTCAGTAACGGCGATGCCGCCCACAGCAAGAGCGACCATACCCAGGGGGCGCGCTGCATGTTTTGCCATATCGCCGTGCCGCACGGCTGGAAAAACAAGGCATTTTTAGCCAACCTGAACTGCCTGGGGCCCGAGGTCGGGAAGCCGGCCGGGTGTACCAATGCCTTTAACCAATCCAGCGGGGAGGTCACCAAACAACTGTGGGCAGCGCCCTACTACAACGGCTCGATCCTGCGCATCGCCACCTGGAGGTCGAGCAATGCATGGTCGGAGACGAGTTGCGGACCCGTGGGCGGCGGAGGCAGCGGCTGGATGAGCGGCACCTGCCAGAACGCGCAAACGACCCAGCAGGCGCAGAACCCTGCATTGCCAACCACCGGTGGCTATTAAGCATGACGGCGTTGCTGCAGTTTCGGCCCAGGCGAGATATTTCCAGTGCGCTGGCATCGCCACGCCTGACCGTCGCCTTCTTCCTGCTGATGGCGGCGGGCGCGCTGTGGGTGGCGCAAGGGGGCGCCAATGCGACGCTTGCCACCGTGCTGCCGCTCGGCTTGCTGGTGCTGAATCTGGCTGCAGCGATTGTGAGCAATCCGCGTTTTCGGGCCGACCTGCCGCTGCTGCTGTTTCATCTGGCGCTGCTGGCCTTGGTGGCGCTGCTGGCGCTGGCACGGCTCATTTACTTCGATGGCGCGACCATCCTGACTGCCGGCACCGCGTTTGAGGGAAATCTGGTCAAGGACTCGCGCGGGCCCCTGCACGGCGACGGCGTGGGTTCGCTACGCTTTGCCAACGAGGGTTTTACCGAAAATTTTCCGGAGCGAGGCAAATACCGTTCGACCTATAACCGCGTGCGCTGGTGGGATGGGGCCGGACAAAGCCATCTTGCCGAGATCGGTGACGATCGCCCGCTGATTCTGGACGGGTACCGGATTTATGCGACCGGCCGGCGCGGTTTTTCCCCCTTGTTCCACTGGCAGCCGGCAGCGGGCGAAGCCGGCCACGGCACCGTGCAATTGCCCGACAGCGGCACCGAAGGGCTTGGGCCCGCGACTTCCTGGCCTTTGCCGTCCGGGCCGCAGGCGTGGGTGATGCTCAACCTCGAAGCGACGCCGGCGCCGCAACCGGGAGAACAACGCGATGGGCTGGGTGGGCGCGCGATTCCCCACCATCTGGTGCTGCGGGTCGATGAGCGGCGCGTGGAACTGCGCCCCGGCGAAACGGCCGAGCTTGGCGCTGGACGGCTGACCTATGTGCGTCTCGACTCGTGGATGGGCTACCGCATCGTCAAGGATCCGACCGAACCCTGGCTGGTGGCGACCGTTCTGGTAGGGATAGCAAGCCTGCTGTGGTTTTACGCAAGGCTGCTGCGCAAGCCGCGTGGCCGCACCGATATGGAGGAAGAACAGTGATGCGATCAATGATGTTTGCAACGGCGATGTTGCTCGTGGGCACGTGCGCCTTTGCCGGCTCGGCAGTCGAAACATGGCAGGAGCCGAAAACCGGGATGGCGTTCGTGGCGATTGCCAAGGGCTGCTTCCAGATGGGCAGCCTGCATCCGGCGCAGCCGCCGGCGAACACGATGTGGGATGAAATCAACTTCACCGCCAGTCTGTCCGAGAATGAAAAACCGCGCCACGAAGCATGCGTGGATGCATTCTGGATGAGCAAGTACGAGGTCCGCCTCGCGGAGTGGCGCTCGCTGATGGGTGGCGAGGCGCCGGGCGCTGCGGCCAATACCAATGGCGCTGCCCCGATGGTTTCGGTAACGTGGGAGCAGGCGCGCCTGTTTGCCCGGCGCCTGACGGAGCAGTCGCAGGGCCGCCAGCGCTTTCGCCTGCCCACCGAGGCCGAGTGGGAGTATGCCTGCCGCGGCGCTGCGGCCGAGGACGCCGCGCCCAGTCAGGATGCGCTGACCAGGCAGGCCCACTACGGGCTTGGCAGCCCGTGGACCGATGACGCCAAACCGGAGGTCGGGGCGGTGGGACAGTACGCGGCCAACCCATTCGGCCTGCACGATATGCTGGGCAACGCGTGGGAATGGACCCAAGACAGTTATGCGGCCGATGGCTATGCCCGGCACAGCCTGTATAACCCGCGCGCGGATGCCGGCACAACGCAGCGCGTGATTCGCGGCGGCAGTTTCCGTACCGAATACGCCCAAGTGCGCTGTACCAGGCGCGGACATCAACCGGCGTCCGAAGCCCTCGATACCATCGGCTTTCGCCTGGTGCGCGAGCGCTAACAGGAGTTTTTCATGCGAACATGGTTTTCCCTGATTCTGAGCGCGCTCATCGGGCTCAACAGCGCGGCGGCTGCGCCTGGCGCAGCACCGGTGCCAACCGAGGTGCTGATCAATGGCGTGGAACTGGTCCTGGTGCCGGAAGGTTGGTTCTGGTACGGCGTGCAAAACGGCGACCGCCAGAAAGCGGTCGTCGCCGGCAAGCCACGCTATCGCGACGTCAAGATATGGCAGGATGCATTTTATATCGCCAAGTATGAAGCGCGTGCGCGGGACTTCAAGCGCTTCATGGAGTCGAACGACGTGCAGCATCGGACCCAGTACTGGCGCGGCGAGCAGAAAGGTTGCGGCGTGCGGCGCAACGACAAGGGCGGGTATTACCTGGTTGATGAGAATCGCGACATGCCGGTGTCGCACCTGTCATGGCAACTGGCCGATGAATTTGCGCGCTGGATGGGTTTGCGTTTGCCCACGGAACGAGAGTGGGTCAAGGCGGCGCGCGGCACCGACCGCCGCCTCTGGCCGTGGGGCAACGAGTATCCCGACGATACGTTTGCCGCGTATGCGGCGCCCGGCGGCTGCAACCCGGTGCCGGTGGACGCTTTCAGCAACGGCAAGTCGCCTTACGGTGCATACAACATGGCAGGCAATATGTATGAGTATGTCGCCGACTGGTATAACGAGGGCTATGACCTGGGTCTGAAGGATGGCGAGCGCAACCCTTTGGCGCCGGCGCAGGGCAGCACGGCTGACGATATCCCGCGTCCGGCGAAGGTGCTCAAGGGCGGGCGCTGGGCGTCCAATTCGAGCGCCACCACGATCTATGGGCGCGTGTTGCTGCGCCCCGACGACAGCTTTATCTGTTACGGCGCGCGCTTTGCCGTCGATGTCGATAGCGTGCGCACCCGCCTCGCCAGCGGCAGCGCCACCATTGTCGCGCCTTGATATGGGGCGGGCCGCCTTCAAGACGATAGAACGCAAGCGCAACCCCGGGCAACGAGACTATCGCCCGTTGGCCATGGTCGCGGTAGCGGTGATGATCGGGGGCGTCGGCTATCTTGTGCAGTGGCTACCCGGCCGCGGCGTGGTGGCCGCGTCGCAGCCGGCCGTCAAGGTGCGCCCCGGCTTTGACGCCCTTCCTGTGTTGAGTGCGAAGGCACAGCCGACGGGCATTGAGCAGGAACCTAACGCGGAGGCAAAAAATAGCGCAGTCGGCTCCGGCACACTGGAGCAAGCGCTGAAACAGGCGGACGCGCTCATCGCCGAAAAAAAATATGACGACGCGATCCGCACCATCAACCGCGTGCGGCCGCTGGCGGGAAGCTCGGCGCAAGCGTACCGGCTGGTTGGACGCGCCTTGATGGGCCGGGGCGATCATGCCACGGCGCGCGATTTCTTTGCCAAGGCAATCGATCTCAACCCAACGTTCGCGCAAGCGTACTTCGACCATGCGAGCGCCTCCGAAGGCTTGGGCGACCTCGAAAGCGCAATCGGCGGCATGCGCAGCTTTTTGCATATCGTGAAAAATCCAGACCCGTTCCGGCTGCAAGTGGCGCAAGCCCGCTCCGCCATCTGGGAATGGGAGGCGAAGCTCGGCCGCGGCCCTTGGGGACCAACCAAGGGTATTCCTCCCGGCTTCACGGCCGACCAGATCAAGCGCGATGGCAAGGGTGTCGGCACCATGATGCAGAAACCGGAAACACTGCGCCCTGACGGCACGATGGATTACGAAATCAAGGCGGGCGACCGCTATCCCAACCTGTGGAAAAAATGAATCCCCTCAATATTGAACTTGTTTGTTTCTGGTCGGCGCTGGTTGGCTATTCGGTCGCCACCGCCATCGCCATGTGGAGCCTGGTGTTTGACAAGCGGCCGGAGCGCACCCAACTGGCGCTGATGTCCGGTGCTTGGGGCTTGCATACGGCGGCCATCGTGGCGCGCTGGATACGGATTGATCACCTGCCGGTCGGCAGTACCTTCGAGATGCTTTCGGCCAACATCTGGGGACTGATGGCGGCGGTCGTTGTGGCCTACTGGATCAATCCCCGCTTGCGTGCGTTTGCCGCCATCGCCCTGCCGATCATCATCATCATCATGGGCTGGATGATGCTGGCGCCGCAAGATGCCTCGTCGCTGCCACCATCCTACAAAACGGTCTGGCTGTTCATTCATATCGGCTTTATCAAGCTTTTTTTGGGCTCGGTGTTTGTGGCGCTCGGGATCAGCGGCATCGTGTTGCTGCGCGCGGCCGACATCGGCCGCGCGCGCTTCGCCCGGCTTCCACCAGATAGTTCACTCGATGACACCGCGTATCGCTGCATGGCGCTGGGATTGATCTTCGACACGCTGGGCATTGTCGCCGGCGCCATCTGGGCGCAGGATGCGTGGGGCCGCTATTGGTCATGGGATCGACTGGAAGTATGGTCGCTGGTCACCTGGCTGTCGATCGCACTCACGCTGCACGTGCGGCGGCCATTTCGCACCACGCCAAACACCAATGCGCTGCTGGTGATCGCGACCTGGTTGATCGCATTCTTCACTTTCTTCGGCATCCCGTTTGTCTCACAAGCTTTGCACAAGGGCATGATTTAATCCTCGCTCAACCATGTCTCCAATCGATATCTTCCGCCAGCTCGCGGCCCGCCTGGATGCAGCCGTTCTCGGCCAGAAACAGCTGACCGAGCGCCTGCTGATCGGCCTCTTGGCCGACGGCCACCTGCTGCTCGAAGGCGCGCCCGGGCTGGCCAAGACGCGCGCCATCAAGGTGCTGGCGACCCTGATCGAAGGCAGCTTTCAGCGGCTCCAGTTCACGCCCGACCTGCTGCCGGCCGACTTGACCGGGAGCGAGGTGTTCAACGCGCAGAACGGCAGTTTCCACTTCGTGCGCGGGCCGCTGTTCCACGACTTCGTGCTGGCCGACGAGATCAACCGGGCCCCGGCCAAGGTCCAGTCGGCCCTGCTGGAGGCGATGGCGGAACGCCAGATCAGTGTCGGCCAAGCCACCTACCAACTGCCGCAGATGTTCATGGTGATGGCAACCCAAAATCCGATCGACCACGAAGGCACCTACGCGCTGCCGGAAGCCCAGCTCGATCGCTTCCTGATGTATCTGCGCATCGACTATCCGGAGCCCGAAGTCGAGCGCGACATCCTCGCGCTGGCGCGCGCCGAGGCGCG